>DASVOW010000645.1:0-18641 GCA_036383155.1 Ktedonobacterales bacterium | reverse complement strand
GGCCCAGGCGGTGGCGACACTCTGTGATCGCGCCTTCAAGGGTGTCGATGTCAACTCCGACGGCCACATCGAGCCGATAGCCGGAGAAATCGGCGCGCAGGGCGCCTACACCTCCGCCCAGCTCATGGCGACCGTATCCCTTGTCGCTCCCAAATAACGTCACAACCTTCTCATCAGTGTGTCGCATTCGCATGTGATTCTGCGTGTCTGCTCATACGACATCCATATTTGGAGTGTCTTGGAGTGTCTATGTAGGCAGGTGCGAGAGGACGACACGCCGCTATGGTATTTGCTTCGTGTTGTGGTCCGCTAGGCGGCGATATTCCCCCAGGCATAACGCTCTTAGCCTTACAAGAGTCCTTCTATACACTTCTCGGCTGCCTCATCCTGCTACTCATAGCTCTGTTCCTGCTGGGATTGGTGCTGCGCAAAGAACCTGGACGGTTCTGGCAGCGCAAACCTATCATCTTTTTGGCGGCAATGAATCTGCTCGCGCTCATCAGTGCGGTATGGGCGTGGTTTGCCTATCATTCGTTCGCACACTATGGCCTACCGCCAAGCGCGGGATATTACGAGTGGTATGAGAGCACAGGGCAAGGTGTCGCCGACCAGTTGGACAACGCCGTCACCGGATTCGGCACATGGGCCATTCTCTTCAGCATTGTAACGCTCGCACTGCTGTGCGTCGTTGGCAAGCATCTTTTGACGAGCCTCCGCACCCGAAGACAAGGCATCCAGTGATTAATCCATACCACCGCGTTCCCACCAAAACTACGGTCCGAGTGCTACGCTTGCACAGAGCTACGTGGAGGAGTCCTAGAGAAGGAGACACCATGATACATGCGACCATTTCTGGCTACATCGTAAGCATGGCGGAAAGCATCCCAGCGGACTATGGCGCGCATGCGGCACTCGTTGAGGAGTTCGATCTGGACCACCTAGACCGAAGCGCATTTTATCTTGCGGTACAAAGACTTTTCGACTGGCCGTTTCTCTGCGTGGCACAGCGCTACTCGCCGGCTTATAATGCAGGGTCGTTCCCCAGCATTCTGCTTGTACCAGAGACGCACATCCTCTTTGTTGGCGCTGGAGAGCGTCTCTTGGCATATAACCTACGAGGCCCGGATCGGCTATGGGAAGATAGCGCCGATATGGGCTTCCACGACTGGCAACGCCACGATGAGGTTATCCTCATGAAAGCCGAGCTTGAGTTGGCCGCATGGGATATCTCGGGTAGAAAACTCTGGTCCGCCTTCGCTGAGCCGCCATCGATGTATCACGTAGAAATGGGCGAAGTGTACCTCGACGTGATGGGAGCAGTTTCGTCGTTTCCGCTCCTCACAGGCCCTATCAAGTCGTAACGTTCTGCAGGGCGATATCTGATACGTGTTTTGAGCCTGAGCATCTGCCGCGTCACCTCGATCCAGGTCATATCGATCCATCCATGAGGTGCTGAGCGAGGGTCATGCTCCCCGGCTCAGCGACTCTGCATACTGCAGCTCGTAGAGCCGCTTGTAATAGCCGCCGCGCGCCAGCAGCGCCTCGTGCGTCCCCTCCTCCACCACGCGACCTTTATGCAGCACGACGATGCGGTCCACATTGCGGATCGTCGAGAGCCGGTGGGCGATGATGATCGATGTGCGCCCCCGCATCAGCTTGTTCAGCGCATCCTGGATCAGCGCCTCCGTCTCCGTATCCACGCTGCTCGTTGCCTCGTCCAAAATCAGCAAGATCTCAGGGTTGAAGGCGATGGCACGTGCGAAGGCCAGCAGTTGCTTCTGCCCGACAGAGAGACCCGCGCCGCGCTCGCGCACCACGTCATCATAGCCGCCCGGCAACCGCTCGATGAATTTATCGGCGTTGACGAAGCGCGCCGCCTCACGAATGCGCTCGTCGCTGATGCTCTGCTCGTAGAGCCGGATGTTGCTCGCGATAGTGCCTGAGAAAATGAATGGATCCTGCAGCACCGCGCCGACATGGCGCCGCAGATCCGCCTGCGCCAGATCGCGCACATCGTGCCCATCCACCAGCACAGCCCCCCGCTGCACATCATAGAAGCGCGAGATCAGGCTAATCAGCGACGTCTTGCCCGCACCGGTCGCCCCCACGAACGCCACGCTCTCGCCTGGACGAATGCGGAACGAGATGCCCTTCAGCACCCACTCCTCCTCGTTATACGCGAACCACACATCGCGAAACTCGACCTCGCCCCGCACGCGCCCCAGCGCCACCGGCTGCTCTGGATCGGAGATCGTGATCGGCTCATCCACCACGCGGAAGATGCGCTCGGAGCTTGCCATTGCCGCCTGCAAAATCGTGTATTTGTCGGCCATGTCGCGCACCGGCAGGAAGAAGCGATCCACGTACTGCAGGAAAGCGACGAGCGCGCCAAGCGTCAGTGTCTGCGTGAGCACCTGCCCGCCGCCGACACGCACGATCAGCGCGGTCGCCACCGCCGCGAAGAGGCTGACGATCGGGAAAAATAGCGCGAAGTAAAAGAGCGAGCGCAGCGTCGCCCCCAGATAATCGCGATTGAGATCGTCGAAATACGTGAAGTTGCGCTGCTCGCGATTGAAGAGCTGCACCACCTGTGTGCCGGAGATGTTCTCGGCGATGTTGGCGTTGATGCGTGCGAGGCGCACGCGAATCGCGCGGAAGTTATCGCGCATCACTCGCTGGAAGTAGAGCGTCACCAGCGCCAGCGGCGGGATCACAATGAAGACCACCAGCGCCAGCACCCAGTTCTCGAAGAGCAGGATGATCATAATGCCAACCAGCGAAAAGACATCGCCAATCAGCGAGACCGCGCCCGACGTGAAGAGATCGTTCAGCGAGTCCACGTCGTTGGTGATGCGCGTCATCAGCCGCCCGACGGGATTATGGTCGAAGAATGAAAGCGAGAGCCGCTGCAGATGCTCGAACATCTTCGAGCGCATGTCATACATGATGCGCTGGCCCAGCATGCTCAGGAAGAAGTTTTGCAGATAGCGCAATATGAAGCCGGCGACCAGCACCCCCAGGAAGAGCACGCTCATGCCAAAGACGCCGTTCATACGATCCGTCGCCGAGAGTGTGCTAGTGCCCACAGGCCGAATGTAGCGATCGATGGCAACCTGCGTGATGTACGGCGCGAGCAGATCGACCGCCACGCCGACGAAAGAGAGCGCCAGCGCCACGAAAAACAGCTTCTGCGATGGACGCAAGAAGCCCCACAGCCGCCGCACGAGACGCGCATCATATGCCTTGCCGACAATATCATCTTCGTGAAAGAAGTTCTGAGCCACCGAAACACGCCCCCTACAGATAAGGACAACTCTGTGTCACGTTAGATGAGCCGCCCGCGCTTATGAGCCGCGTCGGGCGTTGCTGTTGCGCATCTCCTCCGAAGATTGTGAGAGGGTTGCCATCTCATCTGCGTCCCCGCCTTCGAGCTGCCCCACTGGCGCAAGCTCGTCGTCGCCCTCCAGCTCCTCACCGAGCAATTGGCGGCGATACATCGCGGCGTAGATCCCGTTCTGCGCCAACAGCTCCATATGCGTGCCACGCTCGACGATGCGGCCCTCGTCGAGGACGATGATCTGATCCAAATCTTTGACCGTCGAGACACGATGCGCGATCACGATCGATGTGCGCCCCTCCATCACCGTGTGCAGCCCTCGCAGAATCGCCGCCTCAGTGTTCGTATCCACGCTGGAGAGCGCGTCATCCAGCACCAATATCAGCGGATCCTTCGCCACAGCGCGGGCAATGCCGGTGCGCTGCTTCTGGCCGCCCGACAGCGTCACGCCACGCTCGCCTACCATCGTCTCCACACCATGGGGAAAGTCCGCCACATCTTTGCCCAGTTGCGACACTTGCAACGCGTTTTGCAGCCGCTCCTCGTCGAGTTGCTCCACGCCAAACCCGACGTTCTCGGCAATCGAAACCGAAAAGAGAAACGTCTCCTGCGGCACATAACCGATGCAGCGGCGCAGCTCGGCCAGTGGGATCTCACGCACATCGCGCCCATCCACCAGCACCTGCCCGCCCGTCACATCGTAGACCCGCGCGATCAGGTTGACCAGACTCGACTTGCCCGCACCTGTCGCCCCCACTACCGCCAGCGACGAGCCCTCCGGCACGCGCAGATTGATGTCGTGCAGCACCTCGCGCTCACCATATGCCAGCGACACATGCCTGAACTCCACCTCACCGCGCGTCGGCACAGCATCGGCCCGCACCTCCGCACCATCGGCGATTGCCGGCTGCACCGCCTTGACCTCCTCGATACGGCTCAGTGATGCCGCCCCTTGCTGGAAGAGGTTGACAGTCCAGCCCAGCGCGATCATCGGCCACGCCAGCGCCGCCAGATACGCATTGAACTGCACGAGGCGGCCAAGCTGGATGCGCCCGCTGATCACGTCAATGCCGCCGCGCCAGAGCAGAATGGCGAGGGCCAGGCCCGAGACGAAATACATCGCGGGCCAGAGCAGCGAGTTCAGCTTGGCATAGGCGATACTACGCTCGACATAGTCGTGATTGATGCGATTGAATTCCTCAAGCTCGTAGTCTTCCTGCGCGTACGCCTTCACCACACGAATGCCGGAGAAGTTTTCCTGCGCCCGCGCCGAGACCTCGCCAAACTGATCCTGCACGGCTCGGAACCGCTTCTGAATGCCCCTGCCGACGATGATGAAGAGAATGGTGATGACCGGCATCACCGTGAGCGAGTAGAGCGTGAGGCCCATATCAATCCGCACCATCGCGATTGCCGTCACAGTGAAGGCCACCAGCGTGTTGCAGAGATTGCTAATACCCGGACCGAGCATCTGCCGCACTGCCGAGAGGTCGTTGGTGGCGCGAGCAACCAGATCGCCGATCTTGCGTTGCTGGAAGTATTCGAGGTCGAGCCGCTGGAAGTGGAGAAATAAATCCGTGCGCATCTCGTATTCGATACGCCGCGAGACCGAGTTAACGACGAAGCGGCTGCAGAATTGAAACACTGACGCCACCAGCGCCACACCGACAATCAACAGCGCCAGGCGCGTCAGCGCGTCCACCCCAGTATGCTGGCGCAGCCCGTCGATAGCCAAGCCGAGCAGCAGCGGCGGCACCAGCGCTAGCAGATTCGCAATGATGATCAACCCCGCCCCTGCCAGCAACACCCAGCTATGCCTGAGTAAGTACCCCCTAATCGAACGCAGTGTGGCACGCACAAAGACACCTCGCAAAACATCGACTGATCAAACTGCCACAGTGGCCGTGCAGGGCGGTGATCCTCACCGGCAGGCGGCGCGGCTCTCGAAGAAGTGGACGGTCATGCCCGCATCAGCCCTCACGAAACAATCCTACTAATATTGTAGGGCCGCCCCATGGCTGAATTCCAGACAGACTTCTTCCTGTTAGACCACCATCTAACAGTATACACCATACATCCGCTGTGGAAACGGCCGCGGTCACTCGCCGCGCCTCGCGACGAACAGTGCGCGGGGAGAGAGATCGTCGTATGGCGTCAGGTCGTATCCCCCGTACACCGCCTCGATGCTGAAGCCCGCCTGCCGTAGCGCCAGCGCGACCTCGCCGCGCGAGAGCAGCGCCAGCGTCATAGGAGCAATCGTGCGCCGCACGCTGCCGCCAGGAGCATGCACATCGTAAAAGTGGGTAGCGCAAACCGTTCCCGCATCCGCTCCCGGCGAGCCAGCTATGAAGTGGCTGACCTGCTCCCGCGTTTGCGAGGCCGCGTGTTCGCCTGCGGTCGCCTCGTCTACAGACTCCCAGGTGCCCTGCCACCACATCTGCCCCGCCGTGTCGAGCAGGCGTCGCGGGCCAGCGAGATCGAGATCGATCAGCAACATCCCATTGGGGCGTAGATGCGCATGAATTGTGGCGAGCGCCTCCTGGCGCTCCTCCGCCGTTGTCAGATGGGCAAAGCTATTCAACCCAACCAGCGCCACATCGAAGCGCTCTGCGTCGCCCAGTCCAGGCGCTGTGGCCGTGCCATCCACGATGCGAATGCGCCGAGCCACGCGCTCAGGCAGCTTTGCCACCCGTCGCGTGCAACGCTCGCGCATCGCCTCCGACGGCTCGATGCCCGCCACCTGATGCCCTGCCACCGCCAGCGCGGCTGCGATACGACCCGTGCCGCTGCCGATCTCCAGCACGTCAGCGCGACCGCTGGCGGGCGTCTCGACCAGCGACATGTAGCACTCGATGTCCTCCGTGATTGCATCGTGCTCCAGGTCATACCACCACGCAATCGCGGCATAGGGATCGTCAGTCATGCGCCCATCACCCACTATCTCATTCAAAGAACAGATACCACTCCAACCCGAGAGAGTGTACCATGCCCGTGCCTATCCTCGCGGCAGGCACCACCAAAGCCCAGCCGTAATCCCTACAGGCAATTTCGAAACTCAAGTGAGGAGTGAAGCGCGGCACCTCTCGCTGAGTGCGACAATCAGGCGTGAGGAATCGGCCAGGTGAGTATGCGCAGCACCACCAGCTCATCATCGTCGGTTTGACAGCCTACACGGAAGGCTGCAGCTAAGCTGAGTTGGGCAAACGCGTCGGCCTCGACCAGCCGCTCGACCAACCGCCAGATGACGACCCGGACGTTGCCCTGCGCGTACTCGTCCTCATGCTCGCGGCTCTGCGGATAGTCCTCTCTGGATTGAAGTTGCCAGAGGGTCTCAACCGCTAGGGCAGGTTCCACATGGTACGCGAAGGCACCGGCATGGAGGGTGTAGTCGACCACTCGCGGGTTGAGGAGGAAGTAGCGGGCGGAGCGCCACGACCACTCTGACGCGAGCACCTTGCGACGTTGCTCGATGGCATCGCGCTCATTGACTTGGGCCTCCCGGAGGGCGTTGTCGGGCGTATCCAGGCTGAGCTGGAACACCCCCGCATCGGTGTTGTAGCTGATGGCCAGGAAGGAGCATACGACCTCCGGATGGCTCTCGGCGAAGCGCGCGATGCCATCCAAGCACCACTGGAAGAGACGCTCTTCTACATCGTGCCAATCTACCAACATCGCACACCTGCCTCACGGCGGACACTGGCACTGCATCTCTGCTGCCCGCTCACCATAGTAACAATGTCCGCTAGTAACAATGTCCGCTGGTATTTGCGACACTAGCAGCAATAGTACTCAACTTCGCCGTGAACGAGGCATCTCTGGGGGTCTCACGGGCGCGTTGTGCACGCCCGGCCACAATGGCCGGACGAAAGCCCTTTGTGATAACAGCGGTGCCCGCTGCCCATGCAAGTATACTCACTCATCGCGGCAGCGTTTTGAAACTGCCTGTAGAGTGCTGAGGCGCAAGCTCCCGCAAGAGCGACGATGTAGGGTGCCAGATAAACTGCGAACAGCCTAAAATTGACAAGCACCCGTGACTTGTTCAGGTGCACGTGCGTCGGTAGACGTCGCTGGTTGGACAGGTTGGGGCATCCGGCAATGGAGCATCTCGAGACGCTCACGCCTCGCCTCCGTCGCGCTCGGCCTGCCACACCGCTGGCAACTCGACAAGAGGGTCGGCGGGGGGCTCGACACCGAGCAGCGTACGCATGCGGGTCACGTCGGCGACGAAGCGAGTCACTTCCATCCCGCGTGTCGGCCGCACCCGCACCTCCAGTTGTCGCCTGGCGAGGGATTGGATACGCACCGCCAGCTCGCGCAGCCGTACGCCGCTGCCGCTGCCGACGTTCACCGCGTGCCCGCCCAGCGAAAGCTCGCCCGCACGCAGCAACGCCTCTACGGCGGTGCCCACCGGCACGAAGTCCAGCACCTGCTCGCCGCCGTAGAGGTCCAGCGGCTCGCCGCGGGATGCGTGGCCCAGCCAGAGCGGGATGACGCGGCCAGAGTCGCCGGGCCCGTAGACGTTGGCGAGTCGCAGCACGCTCACATCCAGCGTATCCTGCGCGTGGGCCATCGAGCAGTACGCCTCGCCAGCCACCTTGCTGGCCCCATAGGCGTTCTTGGGCACGCGAGGGTGCGACTCGAGGACGGGCAGCGCGTCCACCTCGCCGTAGACCTCGCGCGAGGAGCTGAACACCACCCGCTCCACGCCTGCCTCCGCGGCAGCGCGCAGCATGTGAACGGTGCCGGCAACGTTGGTCTGGAGGGAATACTCGACGTCGGCCACCGCGCCGAGCACATTGCTCTGCGCGCCCAAGTGGTAGACGCGCCGCGCTCCACGAGCCGCCGCCCGCACCGCACCAGCGTCACGCAAGTCGCCCTCGACGATCTCGAATCGTTCATCCGTTGGTAGGCCGCTGGTAGTGGCCCTGTTCAGATTGTCGAAGGCCCGCACGCGCCAGCCCGCCGTCAGTAGCGCCTGGACCAGGTGTCGCCCGATAAACCCCGCGCCTCCTGTCACCAGCGCGAGGTCTCCTATGGGCCTCATGCCATCGCCCCTTGCGTCGTTAGCCGTATCCGCCCCGCCACGGACTCTTTACCCTGATCGGCAATGATGCGCACCAGCGAAGCGATCATCTCCTCGCGCATGGGGGAGTTGAGCGCGAGCGCGAGCTGCGTCTCCACCAGCCCGAAGGGAACGCCCATGTCGTACCGCTCGCCACGCGCTTCAAAGGCCAGGTATGGCTCGCGCGTAACAAGCAGCGCCTGCGCCGAGGTCAGTTGGAACTCGCCTTTCTCCCGTATCTCATGCGCGATGTTGTAGCCGAGACAGTCGAAGATCGCCGGCGTAAAGACGTGCATGCCGAAAAAGCAGAGATACTCGCCACCGGGCAGGCCCGGGGTGCGAAGCTCGCGTGCCGCCAGCTCGGGCGAAGGCTTCTCCACCATCGCAGTCACACGGTACACGTCCTGCGGGCCATCTGACGTCTCGATTGGCTCGCCGCGCACCGTGCCGAAGAGGTACAGCAGGCGCTCGGGAGTGCGCTTGACGGAGGAGACGACCTGCCCCGTGCGCTCGAAGACATCCACTACCTGCCGCGCGCAGCGCCTGCCGTCGGCGTCACTCGCGACGTACACGTGGTCGCCGAGGAGCAGCAGGAACGGCTCATCCCCGACCCACTCACGCGCGCAGTAGACCGCGTGACCGAAGCCCTCCGGTGCCGGCTGCGCAACGTACGAGAGCGCCTGCTCCAGCCGTGTTAATTGCCCCGACTCGCGCAGCGCCCATTCCTTCCCGGCGAACGCGGGCAGTAGGTCCTGGCTCAGACCGCGGAAGTGGCGGCGGTACATCTCGTCGTCGCCCGGTGAGGTGACGATGCAGATCTCCTCGATGCCTGCGGCGAGCGCCTCCTCGGCAATGATCTGTATCGTCGGCTTGGTCAGTCCATCCACATCCACCAGCGGGAACATCTCCTTCTGGACGGTGGTCGAGGCGGGGTACTGCCGGGTACCCCGTCCAGCCGCGGTGATCACTGCCTTGCGGACTCGACGGGTAGCCTGTGGGGGAGGGGTATCAATCGAAGACGCCATGATGATTCTGCTCCTCTTCCTCGGGACCGGAGCGGTCCCGAGCCTGACATGGGAATCGTATCTGTCTCTCTCGGCGCAACTATCCGCCAGGTATACCTTGTTGTCTCTCGCCGAGCAGTTGATGCAGGAGGCGCTGGAAGGCGGGTTCTACGCTCTCGCGCAGCGCTTCGTTGGCGTAGCCGACCCAGGCGACCGGCGACTCCGTATCGAGCGGCGCGCTCAGCTCCGCACCCCACGGATCGCTGACGATCACGCCGGCTTCCCGCGCGATGAGCGCGGTGCAGACATCGTAGGGATGGCAGCACAAGCGCGAGATCGGTTCGGAGGGGTTGTGGAGCAGGGGGCGCAGATCGGCGAGGAAGCGGTCGTGTCCGACCATGAGCTCATAGAGCTGGCCGCCGGAGGATATGTACTCATCGTCGAACACCTGCGGCGACGCCGAGACCGGGGGGCCGAGCATCTCGCGATACAGTCGCTCCTCCAGCTCGGCGGCTGCGGCCTTCGCGCCGGGGAAGAACTTGCTGATGGCCGCGAAGCCACCGGCGAGTGTGGTTGCCTGGCTTGGGCGTGGAGTGAACTCGGTGATCTCGCCCGTACGCAGGTCGTGGGTTTCGCCGTGTGCGCCCGCTCCACGCACAGCCCATAGCACGTCGGCCAGCGCGGCGCGTGCGGTCGGAAGCTCCGCCTGCAGAGCGACACGTATATCGGCGAGCGTTGGAAGCGTCCCGTCTTCGCGGGGAGCGGGTGCGACTCCGAATAGCGCCCACGCGCTGCGCTTGCCGTACATCAGCCCGCGCGTCCCGTCGACGGGGTCCACGATCAAGGTGAAGCTCAGGCGATCCGCTGGTGCACCATCCGGGAATATGCGCCCACCGCCCTCCAGCCCTTCCGCCACCAGCAGGAACGGCATCTCTTCTCCCCACTGGGCACAGAACGCAAGGAGTTCCCGCTCGCCGTGCTCGTCGAGCCGGAAGATCGTGTCGCCCCCACGATCGATGGTGGCCCGCGAAAGCGTCTCGATGGATTCCGCGCGCACCCCCCCGGCCACAGCGGTCCGCAGTTCCAGTGCCAGCGTACGCAATTGCTCGACGAAATACGTCGGAAGGCGCGGCAGTTCAGACTTCGGGCTACCCATGTGTACTTCCTCCAAGCGGGCGCGCTCGCGCCCAGACGACGGGCACCCGCAAGGCGCCATCTCCGCTGCCCGCGAGGACTCGTGCCGAAATGCCGGTGCGCCAAGTGTATTCGGCGGCGATGCGTTCCACCTCGTCGCGGGCCTGTGGCCCAGCTGCGAGGACCGCCACCGTCCCGCCGGCGCCACCCCCGGTGATCTTGGCGCCGTAGAGTCCAGATGCCTCACCACGCTCTTGCACCAGATCGACGATCAGGTCGGTCTCGGGGGTTCCCAGCCCGCAGCGCTCGCCGTAGCTCGCGTGCGAGCGATACATGGCTCCCCCGGCCTCGATGAGCGCTGGGCGCTCACCGGACTGCTCATAGCGGTGCAAAGCCGCCACGAACGTCTCGACATTTGTCTGCTCTAGAACCGCGTGGCTTGTGCAATCGCGCACGCGGTATACGGTATCTCGCTCGACCTGGGTAGCGTCGTCGCCGGTATCGCCGTATCGATCCACAAACTCCGTGCCGCTCATCTCGACAGGCAGCAGTGGCGCGTAGTGTGTGAGGAAGCGGTCTCTCGGGAGGTTACAGAGGTAGCCACCCGGCGGATCGCCTGCGCCTCGCTCGTCGATGATCGCTCTGCCCATGAACGTCGCGCAGCGAACGCGGCCGTACTGCCCGCCGCCCACGCGGTGGGCGACGCCGGAGTCGAGGCCGAACACCTGCACATCGCGCGGAAGGGATTGATAGCCCAGCACCTCCACGGGCTGGCAACGCAGCATCAAGAGGGAATCGCGCTGGCCCAGCACTGCGGTGGCCTGGTCCATGATGCCGCAAGGCGCCAGGGCTACTCGGTGCTCGGACTGCTGGGCGAGCCGCGCAAGCATGAGCGGGTCCAGGTCGCGGTTCACGAGCGCCAGCAGCGCCCGCAGCACGGCGACCTCCAGTGCCGCCGAGGACGAGACGCCGGCGCCAACCGGAACGGTGCTCCAAACTGCCAGCCGGGCGCCGCTGATCTCGGGCAGCAAGCCAGCGGCATATAGCAGCGCCAGCGGACCCAGGATATAGGCAGCCCAGCGTGCGTCGCACTCGACTAGTGCCCGGCGGAGACGCTCAGGGGCGCCGTCGGGGGCGCCGGTGGTCAGTGTAGCCAGGGGCACATCCACCCGAGTGCGGGAAAGCGTTGGAGCCGTAGGGCCGTCGGTGGCTGCCGTCAGCAAACCATCGTCGCTCAACTGAGCGGCTGCGAAGACGCCACACGCCAGGGGCAGCTCAAGCACCGTCGCGCCCGAATAGTCTGCGATGCCACCCATCACGTCCAGGCGGCCAGGTGCGTATCCCACCGCGATTGGTGCGTCCGCGTCCCAGCCCGCCCACGCGAGGAGGGCTCGCGCCCCTCCCGCCGGTATGACACCGTCCTCCATGGTCATCGCGTCCTTCTCCCGCTCGCATTAATTCGATCAATGAATGAATTATCTCTTACGTGTATACCTGACGTGTCTACATCGTGTCAATAGGCTCTCTTGCCCAGGGTGGGAAGGGCCTGCGCGAGCATCGGCGGCTCTGCGGTTGCAGGGCACGCGGCCATATGGCCCTCCCAGCCCGAGCGGGTGAAGCCACGCAGGCAGGGCGGGCAATGCTCGCGAGAGCTTGTCCTGATAGGGACGTCAGGTATTGGATTGAGCACGTACGACGACGGCGTCGAGCCCGCCCACAGTGAAGGTCGTTGGCAGGTGGTGACCCGTCAGGAGATCCACCCCGGCGCTCGGCAGCGTGACCTCGACCGGCTCGGCGTTGTGGTTGAGCACGAACCAGTGGGCGATGCCCTCGTATGTGCGTTGCACGATCTCCACCCGCTGCGGGGTAGGCACACCCGGCGCGACGCCCGCCAGTTGGAGCATGATCGTGCAGAGCGCCGCGTGGCCCCGCGCGTCCAGCCCGGTTCCGACATAGAGCACATGCCCTCTGCCAACCTGATGGTGCGTGATCGCGGGCGTGCCGTGGTAGGGGCCGCCGCGATAGCGCGCCAGCACCTGAGCGCCGCGTGGCTCCAGCTCATCCATCCAGACAGCGGTGGCGAGTTGGAGTGTCTCTCCCTCGAACGTGAGCTCGAGGCCGTCGTCGCAGCCATGTGACTGCCCGTTGCCGCCCGTGAGCAACGTGGTGTAATCCGCGACCTCCGTGCCGGCCAGATCCGCGAGGGCGCCGGGCAGTGGGGCATTCACCACCGCGTTGTCGGCTGTCTTGACGCCGCTGCGGAACGTCAACACCAGCGTGCCACCAGCCTCCACCCAAGGCCGCAGCCGCTGGGGCAGATCCTCCTGAACAACGAAGAGGCACGGCGCGATCAGCAGCTTGTAGGCATCAAGCGGCCGGTCCTCGGTGATGAGGTCGGTCACGATGTTGCGATCCCAGAGGGCGCGGTAGAAACTGCCGATCTGGTCATCATAGCTCAAGCCCTCAGCGGTGGGCTGCGCCTCGAAGGCCCAGAGCGTGTCGTACGAGCGCAGGATCGCCACTTCGCCGGTCGGCTGCGCGCTGACGAGGTCGCCTAGGCGACGCAGCTGCTCTCCGGTCTCCCGCACCTCATCATAACGGCGGCCGGGCGCGCCGTGATGCGGCAGGATGCCGTGCCAGTATTGCTCGGTGCCGACACGGCAGGTGCGCCAGCGGAAGTAGACGATAGCCTCGGCACCATGAGCGACGGATTGCAGCGTCCAGAGGCGTAGCTCCCCGGGGAGCGGCGTCGGCGAGAGCTGCCCCCAACCGCTGGGGCCTGCCTGCTGCTCCATCACCCAGTACGTCCGCCCTTTGATGCCACGCATGAGATCGTGGGCCATCGCCACGGCGGCGGGGTCCCAGTCGCCGCCATAGCGGCTCCACGGTGCGGGTAGGCGCGGATAATTGTCCCACGCGACGACGTCGAGGTCACGCGCCAGGGCGGCGTAGTCGACAAATGGGAATAGACCCATCAGGTTGTGCGTGATGCGGTGTTGGGGGCAGCGCGCGCGCAGGATCTCCTCATGGAGACGCTGGTAGGCAATCCAACTGTCCGACGTGAAGCGAGCATAGTCGAGAAAGAGGGCGGGATTGTGGGCGGTGCCCGGCGCGCCCGCGCGAACGGTGCGCACGGGAACTGGAATCTGCTCCCACTCGCCATACTCCTGACTCCAGAACACGGTGCCCCAGCGCCGATTCAGTTCCTCCAGGCTGCCATACCGCCGCCGCAGCCAGTCGTGGAAAGCCGACCGGCAGGCGTCGCAGTGGCAGCGGTTGCCATTGGCGATGTTGCCGAGCTCGTTGTCGATCTGCCAGGCGAAGACTGCAGCGTGATCGGCGTAGTGCCGCGCCATCGCCTCCACGACACGGCGGCTCGCCTCATGGAAGGCGGGCTGGTTAGGACAGTAGTGGCGGCGCATGCCGAAGCCTGCGCGCTGGCCATCCTCGTTGACCGGCAAAATCTCGGGATGCGCCTGGATCAACCATGCCGGGGGCGAGGCGGTGGGCGTGCCCAGGATGATCTCGATGCCCTGCGCCTGCAGCACGTCAATCGCCTGATCGAGCCAGGTGAAGTCGAACTGGGCGGCGCAGGGCTCCAGCCGCGACCAGGCGAACTCGGCGAGACGGACCGTGTTGATGCCGGCTTCGCGCATCAACTGGGCATCGATGGGCCAGCGTTCCGTCTCCCAGTGCTCTGGGTAGTAGTCGGCGCCGAAGCGCATGCGATCCGCCATGTGTCCTCCGCTAGCTCTTTACGCTGCCAAATGCGAGCCCGGTCTGCCAGAAGCGCTGCAGGAAGAGGAACGCTATGATGAGCGGGACGATCGCCACGAGCGCTCCGGTGATCACCAGCGTAAAGAGCAACGTCGCCCCGCCATCGGCGGACGCATGCGCGTTCCATGAGGCCAGACCAACCGTCAGCGGGTAGTAGCCGGGATCGCTCAGCATCAGCAGCGGCAGGAAGTAGTTGTTCCAGGTGCCCACGAAGGAGAAGAGCAACACGGTGACGAAGCCAGGGGCGAGCAGGCGCAGCGAGACGCTCCAGAAGATGCGAAACTCGTTGGCGCCGTCCACGCGCGCGGCATCCAGCAGGTCATCGGGAAGCGCCTGCTCGGCGTAGATGCGCATGAGATAGACGCCGAAAGGGGTCGCCAACGAGGGCAGGATAATCGAGAGCGGCGTGTTGACGAGCTGTGCTTTGCTGAGCAACAGAAAAACGGGGATGACCAGCGCGGTCCCCGGCACCATGATAGAGCCAAGGATGAGCGCGAACAGCACATTACGGCCGGGGAAGCGGTACTTCGCGAAGGCGTAACCGGCAGCCGTGGCTAGCATGGTGGCGCCCAGCGCGCTGACAACAGCATAGTAGGCCGTGTTCCACAGCCAGGTCAGGTAGACGCCGTCATCGTAGGTGAACACCCCCTGCAGATTGGCGAACAGGTTGAAGTGGGGACCGAACCAGAGCCCGAAGGTGCCGAACAGGTCGGCGTTTGTCTTGGTGGCCGAGACCAGCAGCCAATAGAGCGGCAGGAAGAAGTAGGCCAGAAAGACGAACAGGACGACCGTCACGAGCACGCGCGCCGGCAATCCCCGGCGCTCGACCCGTGCGCCAGCGACCTTGTGTCGTGTGCGGGCGGTGATAGCCATGGCGCTTACCTCCTGCCCCGGTTGGTGAGAAACATGAAGAGGTACGAGCCGACAAAGACCACAAAGCCCAGCGTGAAGGAGACCGCCGCCGAGTAACTGTATTGCTGGTTGGTGAACGCCAGCGTGTAGGCATAGAGGTTGGGCGTGTAGTGGTCCTGAATGACGTCACGCGCGATGGGCGTCAAGATCGAGGGCTCGTTGAAGAGCTGCAGCGTCCCGATGATGGAGAAGATGCAGGTCAGGATGATTGCCGGCATGATCAGCGGGACCTTGATGTGACGGGCGACTTGCCAGCCGGTCGCGCCATCTACGCGTGCGGCGTCGTAGAGGTCCTGTGGGACGGCCTGCAGCGCCGAGAACATGATGATCATGTTGTAGCCGATGAATTCCCAGGTGACGATGTTCGCGATGGACCAGAGCAACCCGCCCTCAGTGAGAAAGCCGGGGGGCGGCGCGTGCAGCGCGTGTGCCATCTGCGCGAAAGGGCCGAAGGTTGGCCCGTAGAGGTAGCCCCACATGAGCGCGCCGACCACGCTGGGAATCGCGTAGGGTAGGAAATAGCCCAGGCGGAAGAGCGTCTTGAAGCGTGCCATGCCGCTATCCAGCAGGAGCGCGAAGATCAGCGCCAGCCCGAGCATGATGGGAACCTGCACCACGCCGAACAACAGCATCCGGCCCACCCCGGACCAGAAATTGGGATCATGGAACACCTGAATGTAGTTGCCGATGCCCACGAAGATCGTCCCGCCGACGAGCCGATCGACAAAGACGCTGAGGTAAAGCGCATACAGCAGCGGAAGAACGAAGAACACGAAGAAGACGACCAGAAACGGCGTCAGGAGCACGTAGGGAACGGCGATGTTGTGCCGCCCCGTGCCGCCCCAGCGCCTACGCTGCCGGGGGCGTGGGATCCCGAGGCTCTTGTCGACGAGTAGCGAGGGAAGTGTCTGCGAAACATCCGTCTGCTTCATATTGGGAGCCCTCCTCGCACGTGACGCGATGCGAGCGATCTAGCAAAGGCAGCACGACGACGGAGCTTGCCTCCATAGACAACGAGGGCCGCGGGCCCCTGAGCCATGATACCGGATTCGGCGCCCGGTGCGGTATGGAGTGGTATGAAGGGAAGATGCCCATGCTGCTTCCCTCCATGTCCCGCTCACCGGCACCGGGCGCGCCGAGCGCTACGAGGTAACGTTGAAACCTTGCTGCTTGCCATAGGTGACGACAGTCGCCTGAAGCTGGTTGAGGGCGTCGCTAAACGACATCTTGCCGCTCTGGGCCGAGCCGACCACGTCGCCCATCTGCGTGTACACGTAATCTTGGAATGGGCTCCACTGGAAATTGGTATTCACATGCTGGCTCGACTCGATGAAGACCTGGTTCACCTGCTGGCCGCCGTAGAAATCCAGCTTCCCACCGGCAAAGCTCGGATCGCTCAGGACACTGTTGACGGTGGGGAAGAGGAATTGCTTCGTCGCCAACATCATTGCCGAGCTCTTGTCGTGGTTGATCCACGAGGCCAGCTCGTAGGCTTCCTTCGGGTGCTTGCTCTGGGTGGTGACGGCGTCGGATGATCCGCCCCAGTTGGCCGATGCCGTGTCGCCCGCGTTCCACTGCGGCAGCGGTGCCGCACGCCACTTGCCCGAGGTCTTGTCGGCGAAGCCGGAGAGGAACACCGGACCCCAGGCGGCGGTGATCCAGGTGGCGTACTTGCCGTTGTTGAAAGCGGCGTACCAGTCGTTGGTGAAGTCCGGGGTGGTCGCGACCAGTTTCTTGTTGACGAGGTTGCCCCAGTAATTGAAGACCTTCTGCGCGGGCGCATCATTGAGGCTGACGGTCAGATTGGTGCCGTTCACGGTGAACGGATGCGAGCCCGCCTGCCACTCCAACCCTTGGAGCCAGCCGCCATCGGTGCCCTCGAAGGTGGTCATGGAGATGCTGGGGTCGGCCTGATGGAGCTGCTGCGCTACCTGCGCGAACTGATCCCAAGTCGTCGGGACCTGGAGATTGTACTTGTCAAAGATGTCTTTGCGATAGAGCAGACCCATGGGGCCGCTGTCTTGCGGGATCGCGTAGACCGAGGAGCCGTTCGATACCTGCCCCCAGGTCCACGGCACATAGTCATTCTTGAGGCTGGTGGCGCCGTAGGGGGCGAGATCGACTAGCGCCTTCTGCAGCTCGAAGGTGGGCAGGTACTGAAACTCGATCTGCACCACGTCTGGCGCGCCTGTGCCTGCCTTTAGCGCGTTGCGCAGCTTGGTGTACTCGGGATTTCCCTGCCCCGCGTTAACCAGCTTGACATGGATGTTCGGGTGCGCCTGTTCGAAGAGTTTGACTTCGTCTTGCAGGTTGGGCACCCAGGACCAAAACGTCAGGGTGACAGGACCATTCGAACTGCCGCCGCCTCCACAAGCGGTCAGCGGAACCAGCAACATCGTCAGGACTATCAACAATCCGGCGATCTTGAAGCGGGACGCCTGCCCCCAGCCGGTAGAGAGTCGAGAAAGCATAGCTCCAGGGCTCCTCACTATGGCACAAACGCGACGATGCATGAGCGCGGGTTGGCCGGTAACTAGCGTCGTCACCTCACATTCCCGCTCGGTCGCGGGAAGCGGATGGCGCTCCCTCTGCGTGCCGGTCCGGCCTTCGTGCGCGGGCACATCGGCGAATCCGCGCGATATTGGCACAATTCATTCACTGGATGAAGTAAGGCGTGCATACCTCGGCAACCAGTGAATTGTCACTAGCTGTTGCGTGACTGGGCTGCTCTCCGAGCCGAGAGCAGCCCGGCCCTCCAGGCGGCACGCCTCAGAATTTCAAGAGCACTGCGGCGTTGCCGGGCATCGTGAAGGTAGCGTGCCCACTATTGAGGGTGGGATTGCCGGCGACGACATCCATGTGAGAAGCGTCGAACTGCCACATGGTGCCGCTGCCGCTGGCGAGGAGCGCCGACAGGTCGGCATCGACGGAGTACGTCGTCGTCGCCCCATTTACCACCAGCAGGTAGATGTGGCCGGCGGAATCTCGCGTGGTGATAGCGGCAAGGCTAGACGCGCTGCAGGTGCTCTGGAACGTCGGACGGGCGCCCTGCAGGCCGCGGATACCCAGCCGCATGGCGTAATAGCCAGGGGTGCGCGTTCCGTCGGTCGCGATGAGTCCCTGAAACGACTGGAAGGCCCCTTTATTGCCCGCCCAGTCGTACAGGCTGAAGACATGGCTCCCCGTGACATAGTCGTTGCTCGGCCGCGAGCCGCGGATCAGGTTTTGCACGAGCGACAGATCGAAGGAAACGCTGTTGTATTGCGAGCGATAGGTGCCCCACTCGCTCAGCCAGACCGGATAGGATGGGTGGCCGGCGCTGTTCATCCAGCCGTGCACCTGCTCGACATAGCCGGAGATATCGCCGCTGTAGTCGTGGATGTCGACGCTATCGAAGTATTGCGGGATCTGCTGG
>DASVOW010000644.1:0-1531 GCA_036383155.1 Ktedonobacterales bacterium | reverse complement strand
CAGCACCATCGTCCGGTACAGTTCTATGGGATCGAGGGCGCGGGCGCCGGTGCCCGCCAAAGGCGCGGTGACATTCGTTGTCATCTCTCTGCCAACCTCCACTTAGGTCTCTATCGCGGTCTCTGCTGCTGGCTTGATCGCCTGCGCCATCCAAACTATTATAGTTGCCGCACCCGCAAAAGTGCAACCAGTCGCCGCTACGCTACCAGTATCATGTGCATCGAACGCCAACTTTCACGCCCGCGTCATGGTACAATATGCGTACGGCAGGAGGTGTGATCTGTCACACGTCCACCCGCTCGCCATCCTATTTTCACACGAGTCCATCCCGCAGCTCTCGAAGTGAGGTATCAGTGACAACGACTCTCTGGGCTGTCCTTGTGGCGGCATTCCTGGCTTCTGCCGTCGAATTCGTCGAAGCGTTCACCATCGTGCTGGTCGTGGGCGTCACGGTCAACTGGCGCAGTTCCTTGGCGGGTGCCGCGGCTGCGGTCGGCGCGCTCGCCGTCATCGTCGGCATCTTCGGCACCGCTCTGGTGCAATTCGTCCCGATTGAGGCGCTCCGTTTGGTCGTAGGCATCCTGCTCGTCCTCTTCGGCCTCAAATGGCTCAAGAAAGCCATCCTGCGCTACGCCGGGCTTAAGGCACTGCACGATGAAGAGGCGATCTACGAGGAGCAGATGGCCGAGATGCGTGCCCGCGGCGAAGTCCACACCACGCGCTACGATCCGTTTGGCATCGTCACCTCCTTTAAGAGCGTGCTACTCGAAGGGCTCGAGGTCGCCTTCATCGTCATCACCTTTGGCCTCCAGGCCGACGCCACCGCGAAGCTCACGCACACACAGCAGTCCAGCGGCATCCTCATCGCCACCTTTGGCGCGGCTGCGGCGTGTCTGCTCGTCGTGGGCGTCGGTGCGCTGGTGCGTGCGCCGCTGCAGCGCGTCCCTGAGAACCTGCTCAAGTATGTTGTCGGCATCATGCTCACCACCTTCGGCACCTTCTGGGGCGGCGAGGGCCTGGGCATCCAGTGGGCGGGAGAAGACCTCTTCCTGCTGGCGCTCATCGTCATCTACCTCGCTCTCACCGGCGCACTGATCCTGTGGCTGCGCGGCTACGCTCCCCCGAAGAATGTCGTGCTGGCAGATGAGGCCGAGACGCTGGAAGAGCCGATCGAGAAAGAGGTGCTTGGATGAATCGCGTCGTCGGTATCCTCAAATCAACCTATAACTTCTTCGCCGGCGATGCCATCATCCTTGGCGCCGTCGCCGTCGCCTTTGTCCTTGGCACGATCCTGGTCCACATCGTCCAAGCACCCAACCCCGTGTCGGCCGTGCTCTTCATCGTCTGTATCTCCGCCGGGCTCGTCCTGACGCTTACCCGCGAGGTGGCCGGCCGCCCCCGCCACCGCTGACGGGCATCCGATGAAACGGCGAGAGGGCGCATCTCCCACCAGGGGATGCGCCCTCTCCACATGCAAACCGCTGGCTAGGCCTTCTTTGCCTGGTTATAGCGCGTCAGCACTTCTTCTTTC
>DASVOW010000643.1:0-3242 GCA_036383155.1 Ktedonobacterales bacterium | reverse complement strand
GATCGGCACGAGGGACGACCATTACCCTCCCGTCCGCAAGTGCGACTGCATCCGCGTAGCGCATTGTATCTCCATAGCAGCGCAGCATCGCCGCGCGAACTGTCGTACCCATTGCATTCATCATCCGCAAAAGCATGGTCTCCCTCGTTATCCTTTCGCTGTCGTAGCTATCGTCGTGTGTCTCGGCACCGTCTTCACACTAATGGCTGTTCGTAAGGGGGGACGTGGGGAACGAATCTGCGCTCCCGCTCTTCGGAGGCGAGCAGCTGCACCGTCATTGCCTCGAACGTCTCGACATCAATCTCGCCGAGCGCATATCGGCGGCGTAGCAACTCCATTGCCGAGGGCTCATCGGCGAAAGCAACTGGTGGGGCCGCATCCCTTCGGCGCACAAACTGCACCACACCCCAGACGATAGCTCCAAGCACCGCCAGCCAGAACAGGGTGAAGAGGCCACCCATGAACAGTCGCTCAAGTAGCGACCAATGTGGCCCGGCATAGAAGCCGTGACCAAAGTGTTCGTGTGGCATAGGTATCGCTCCTTGGTCGTGCCATAGGCCCACTGTAAGTGCAATATGCGGGCCTATGCTGTCATCGTAGAGCGGCTACCTGAATTCACAGGGGATCACGCCTGAAGAACGGCTGAAACCAACCACCGGGTGGGATGGGGGATGTAATCGGACGGTCGTCGCACCATCACTTCCCTGCGGCAATCACTCGTCGGCGCTCGGATGGACCATGGGCTGGTAGCCGCTAGAGAGCACCGCGACGAGCGCGCGTGGCGTCAGCACCTCGACCATTCCTTCGATGGGGAGTGGCTTTCGAACGCCGTAGCCGGCAGGCGACCAGGCCAGCAGGTGGCCACGCCAGCGCAGCCAGGCCGCGCCGTCGAGGCGGATGAAGGTGCCATCGGGGAGCGCCGCGATCTGCTCCTGGTACGTGCGTTTCCGCTGGCGCCTGCCACGGCCTTCCAACCGGTCGGCATGCAGGATCGCATCCATCCGTTCGGCATCTACACGTTCACCAGACCATACCGCCCATGCGGCTGTGAAGCGTTGATAGTCGGCATAGCGGCACTCCCCACATGGCCGATGTCCGGCGGCAAACGCCGTCGCCTCGTCGAGGAAGAACAGCTCGGTCCAGGTGTGGGGCTGCATCACCGGGCGCCAGCGGCCACGGAACTCGGTGCGGCAGGCGATCCAACGCTTGACCTGCCAGGAACGCACGATGCGCTGGGTCTCGTCGTGCACTATCCCGCGATTGCCCATCAGCAGACCGCGATCCGCATACGCGACGATCTCGCCAAATGGCGTCACGCGATTCTGCAGTGGCATACGCGCTCTCCTCTTCCACGTCTTCCCGGGCACAGTGTAGCAGAGATCATACTGTGTATCAGATTCTATCCGCTAGCAGGCCAGGTCCGGCTCGGGAGCGACCGATGTACTGAGGATATGGAGCGGGGCTAGTGGGTACAGGCCTGAGCGGGGGCAGCCTTGCTATATCTGCTCTATATCCTTCGTTCACCATCAAAGCCGCGATCGTCGACAGCGAGTGATGGGGAGGCAGTGGGAGGAGATTCGGCGGGAGCGTCGAAGAATGTCGCGGGGAGCGAGTGGGCGCTTACCGGGGTTGGCGCTTGCGTGCCGTCCCGCGAGGACGCGACACCGCCGCTCGCGCTGTACTGCGCATCCAACGTGGGGAAGCGCAGCGTGACGGTTGTGCCGACGTTTAGCTTGCTGGCAATCTCGATCTGGCCGCCCTGCGCTTCGACCAGACCTTTTGCAATGGAGAGTCCCAATCCGGCACCACCGGCTCGTTGTGGCGTGCGGGCCCGCGCAGGGTCTGCACGGTAGAAGCGCTCGAAGACGTGCGGGAGCGCGTCAGGGGGAATACCAATGCCCGTATCGCGCACCTCCAGGATGACATGCGTCGCATCGCCTCTGAGCGCGACTAGCGTCGCAGTTCCCGGCTCGGGGGTGTACTTGAAGGCGTTGTCGAGGAGATTCAGCACGACCTGGCGCAGATAGTCGGCATCCGCGCGAATAGCGGGCAGATTCTCCGCCACCTCAGTATGTACACTGCGATGCGGCGCAAGACGCTCGGCCTGCTCCGCCACTTCGGCGACGAGCGCATCCACCGCAACCGGCCCCAAGCGCAGGCGCGCACGCCCTTCGTCGAGCCGGGTCAGCGTGAGCAAATCCTCCACTAAGCGGCGCATGCGCTCGACTTCGTGATACATGCCGCGGGTCAGGCGGCGCGAGGCCTCTGGGTCACCCCTATCCGCCCCCAGCATCAGCATCTCCAGGCCACCGCCGAGCGCGGTGAGTGGCGTGCGTAGCTCGTGGGAGACATCGGCGACGAATCGCTTCTGGCGAGCAAAGGCTGCCTCCAACTGCGCGACCATCGAGTTGAAGGAGCGGGCGAGACGACCGATCTCGTCATTTGTGGGCGGCTCTTCCAGGCGTAGCGAGAGCGCCCCTGCGGCGATGCGCCGGCTGGCGCGCTCCATCGCCACGAGCGGACGGAGCCCCGCGCTCATCAACGGGAGCATTACCGCGAACGCGACCAGCAACGCACCGCCGATGCCGAACAGCAGGATCAGCCGCGTGCTCGCGACCGCCGCGTCGATGGGTGCCGTCGACGTGCTGACTTCGAGGAGCGCGACCGTTTGCCGGGTCGACACATCCTCTATTGGTATCAGCACCACCAATTGACGCTGCCCGCTCTTATCTGTCGCGGTAATAAAGGCGTTGTTTGCCGATGAGCCGCGTATGGCCGATACTATTGTGTCCTGATTTAGAATGACCGGTGGCGGCACGAGTACTTTATCATCGTCCGGCGGATTGTCCTGTGGATTCCCGCTGTAGAGAAGCAGCTGGCCATTGGCTGTGTATACCCCGCTCCATGTCGCCGACCCCGTCAGGCGCCTGATAAGGATTCGCAAATTATAGATCTCGTTGGGCGAGATCAACTCTGAGGTGACGGGGTGGCTATCTTGCGGTCGGGCGAGATCCAGCCCACTAGCATCACGAAGCCCGGTCGCGGCCCACCGCGCCTCTCCATGCAGCACATTCGCCTGGTTCGCGAGCAAGGTCTGCTCCTCGATCACCGAGACAACCGTGCCGAGCGCCGTCAGCAGCACCGCGAGCATGCCAAACGTCAGCAGCGTCAGGCGCCAGCGGAGCGGTATCCGCGCTACCAGTCCGGTGAGACGCTTCTGTGCGCGTCGCACAGAATAGCGG
>DASVOW010000642.1:0-3956 GCA_036383155.1 Ktedonobacterales bacterium | reverse complement strand
TCGTTGCCGATTTTGTTGCCGGAAGGGTTGTTGCCGGTGGGGATGATTGGGTAGGCAGGATGGTGGGCAGGGCGCGTTGCCGTTTTTGCCGCGATTTTGATTTTGATCGCGGGGGTAGTCGTGGCTCGCGATGTGGTGAGCGCTGTTGCCGGTGATGTGGGTAGCGGCTCCGGCAGGTAGTCGGAGCGCGGACGAAGCTGGCGAGTGTGGTGGGGCGGATGGAGCATGGGCATGGTGTGCGATTCCTTTCGTGGGCGCCGCGATGTGTGCCCGACTGATGCTGCCCGGTGAAGGCATCTTTTGGAGTAGTTTTGAGATATAGGTATCCCTGCCAATTATAGAACATAAATTCAATTTTGTCAAGGATTTGTTTGGGGGGTGAGTGACGAAGGCAAGCGCGCAATGTCTCTGCTGCTCTGCTATACTGAGGACATGAAGCGATCAGTGAGGAGCAGGGCAGATGAGCGATGAGAGTCGCCAGCGTCCAACGAGCAATGATGATCGCGAGGGGTGGCGTGCCTATTGGACAGCGCAGGGGATGGCGTGGCGGACAGAACCTGAAAAGGAGCGCCCGCGCTCGCACTGCTGCTCGATGTGTTGAGAACCGCACGCTAGAAAATGGGCGCCGACGTGAGGCAGGCGCCGTGCACGAGAGGAGATGGGGAGCAACATGCAGGCAGCACCAGCACCAGCACCAGCACCAGCACCGGTACCCCCCGGTCTGCCAGGGGCCAGCGCCAGCAAAGCGGCGAAGGGCATGGCGCTCGTTCTTGGCGCACTCGTTCTGGTCGGTTTCGTGCCCCTCGCGCTACTTCAAGCCAGCAGTAGTGGAGCACGAGGCGGACATCTGCCGTCGTCAGCGCGGCAATGGGCTGTCACCACGCCGACTGGCACGCTGACCTTGATAGCCCTGTGTATTCTGGTGCTTGGCTCTCCCTACATCCTGTACGCAAGATGGCTATTCAGACGTGAGGTCGCCCGGGCGAGCGATATCACCGATGTGCCCCTGGTGGTGTGGCCCACCTCGGGGCCGGCACGTTCACCGCGTCCCCTGCCCCTCCGGCGTCCCCTACTGCAGCGTTGGTTGGGACGCGGACGCCGCGAACGGGCGGTGAGCTTGGTGCTGCTGACGCTCGGCACGCTGCTGGCCGTTGCACTCGTGGGCGTCTTCTTCGCGTCAGCGATTGTGTCGTTTAGAGGGCTGGGTGATGTGCGGTGCGATAGCAGCGGGAACCACTGCTCGCCCAGCTTTCCCCTGACGGGGATACCAGTTGCCAGTATGTTTGCAGTGATTGCACTCACGTATCTGGCGCGGTCTCGCTGGCTGCAGCGTGTCGAGGCAACCAGTCGCGTCTGGCTGCGCTATCGGGATTGGACCGGGTCGACACCGCTGTGCTATGTGCGCCAACCAGGAGTAACGCCAGAGGCCGCCATGGCGGCGCTGGCGCGGTTCTCCTCTGCGCGTGCCGTTCCGGTTGCGCGACAGGTCTTCGTCGGCGTGCTCGTGGCCGTACCGTATGTCGTGCTGGCGGGCGCATCCTTTGTCCTGGGTACCTGGCTGCAACTCCACTGGCTGCCCAGGTGACGATGATATCCCCCACTGCCCCATGTGCCAGCTGACCGAGGGGCGGGGCGGATGGAGTATAGGCATGGTGTGCGATTCCTTTCGTTGGGGCTGTGGCGCTCTTTCGGTTGCTGCGGTTTGTTGCCAAGGGCATCTATTGGGTTAGTTGTGAGATATAGTTACCCCGCTTGATTATAGAACATAAATTCGATTTTGTCAAGGATGTGTTTGGATTCGCGTAGCAGAGGCGGGCGCATCGTCTCTGCCACTCTGCTATACTGAGGACACGAAGGGAACAGTGGGGAGTAGGGCAGATGAGCGATGAGGTTCCACAGCGTCCAACGAGCAATGATGACAGCGAGGGGTGGAAAGCGTATTGGGCGGCGCAGGGGATGCCGTGGCGCACGGAGCCGGAGATTGAGGCAGAGCGGCAGCGGTTCCTAGCTGAGAAGCAAGCCAGCGGGCCGGGCTTCGACAGACACCCCTACCCCCTTGATGGCACCAAGTTGGGCCGCGCAGATGTGGAGTGGCTGTTGGCGACGCATCAGCGCGAGGGCTTCCAGGGGCCGATTGAGTGGCGTGATGAGAGGCAGCGCGGAGAGGCAGGAGCAGGTATGGCAGACGAGCCGAAGTCTGAGCAACCTGCGGAGACAAAGCCAACGCCCGACGATAGCGAGCCGACGCCAGAGCGGCAGGCGGAGTTGCAGGCGGCGTACGAGGCGAATGTGGCAGCGGGCAAGGCCCCGTACGCGGGTGTGGAGATACGCACGCGGGGCGAGCTGCGCTGGGTCATGCAGGAACGCAGGTGGTCAAGCGAGGTCGAGTTGCCAGAAGGCTATGAGAGGGCTATCCTGAGCGGTGCCAACCTGCGCGACGCGAGCCTCAGCGGTGCTGACCTACGTGGCGCGAACCTCAGCAGTGCCCGCCTGCGCGGCGCGAACTTGAGCGCTGCCCTCCTGAGTGGCGCGAACTTGAACAGTGCCGACTTGCGCGGCACGAACCTCAGCGGTACTCGCCTGGGTGGCGCGAACTTGAGCGGTGCTCGCCTGGGTGGAGCGAATCTCAGCGCTGCCCTCGTCGGTGGCGCGAACTTGAGCGGTGTCGATCTGCGCGACGCGAACCTCAGCGGTACTCGCCTGGGTGGCGCGAACTTGAGCGGTGTCGACCTACGCGGCGCGCGCATGAATGTTGAGACTGGCCTTGCCAGAGCAACGTTCTCGACCACCACCCGTCTCGCCGATGTCATCTGGAACGACGCCCCGCTCGCCCGCGTTGTGTGGGAAGAGCTGCCACGGGTGGGCGACGAGGCAGCGGCACGTCAGCGTGTAGACGCTGATGGGAAGAAAAAGGACGTGGCGACGCGCCGTAGCGAGTACGAAGCCGCTGTGCGGGCCTATCGTCTGCTGGCGGTCGAGCTGCGCAGCCAGGGTCTCAACGAGCATTCCGACCGCTATGCCAATCGTGCCCAACTCTGTGAGCGCCGCCTCCTGCGCATGCAGCGCCACTATCTGCGCTACCTCGGCTCGCTGCTCCTCGACCTCATCTCAGGCTACGGGTATCGCCCGCTGCGGAGCATCGCCACCTATGTGCTGGTCATCCTCGCCTTCGCAGGTGCCTATCTGCTTAATGCCCAGTTCGCAGAGCCACATCTCAGGTGGGATGAGGCGATTGTGCTCAGCATCAGTGCCTTTCATGGCCGCGGGTTCTTTACCACGGGCATCAGTTTGGGAGACACCCTGGCCCGGCTGGCAGCAGCAGAGGCCATCATCGGCCTGCTCATCGAAATCACCTTCATTGCCACCTTCACTCAACGCTTCTTTGCTCGATAGCAACGAATAGCGGTGCAGACGAGCAGAACGTCGCATCACGATGGTTGGTGTAGGCTCAGGTCACCAATGTTATTCCTCTCGCCATCCATTGACTGCCTGGCAGCTATAAGGAGAGGACGTGACCATAGATAACATGCCCAAGCCAGACATGCTGGCGTCATATCTCAAATAATGTGTGACTGTTGGACCGACTTCATCGGTGATGCTCGGTAGGCGGACCTGTGGGCGCTAGCAGACCACCAACACGAGTAACTGCAGGGGTGCGCCCCGAACTGACTGCACAGCGTTTGCTCTTTCATTGGCCGGTCCATTATAGTAGAGCTACGAATAACGGTGAGCGATGAGGGGTGCGTCATGAACCAGGAACCGCAACGCCCGACCGCTGACGACCGCAAAGCATGGAAAGCCTACTGGACGACACAGGGAATGCTCTGGCGTACTGAGCCGGAGATAGACGAGGAGCGTCAGCGGCACCTGGCTGAGCGGCGGGCGGTGCAGGCTGACATTGAATTGGGTATCTATCCGTTTCGAGACGAGAACGGCAGCATCAAGCTCACGCGGGC
>DASVOW010000641.1:0-2154 GCA_036383155.1 Ktedonobacterales bacterium | reverse complement strand
CCATATCGCATGCGTGGGCGCCGTGGTTAGCGAGGGATGGTGAGTGCGAATGTCCATGGGCCGGTGATGAAACGCGGGGATCAGGTGCCTGTGCTGAGGGAGATGGAATCGAACCTCAGGGCCATTTCTCCGCGCGGCGGCTGAAAATAGATCAGCTCGATATCGAGCGTGCCGCTGGCAGGGATGGTGTAGGGACCCTGCACGGGCTTACCTGCTGGGTCTAGTAGATGGACCGTGTCTGGGACACGTCCTGGATCTCCGGAGGTTCCCGCGTCATTTGCAAATGTGAGTGTTGCCTGATCGCCGGCAGGGGAGGTTGTGGTGGCGAATGTGGGGTTTTCCTGCGAGCCAGGCATCAGGCCGCCCATGCGCACCACGATACGTACGCTACGAGGCCAGCTATCAAGCTGAAGTGGCTGAATGGAGAGTCCCTCGTGGGTTTGCGCGGCATCGTGGAGTGTTTGCGATGTCCCGGCAGCCGGCGTTACTTCGACGGATGCGCGCCACGAGCCATGGATAATCGGGTTTGCCGGTTCTGTGGGAGGATTGCCGAGGATTTGGAGGGGGAACTCCTCGATTCTGTCGGCCGTCAGCGTGAGCGTTTGGCGTGCGCCCAATTCGTCTGCTGGCAGCGGGGCGAAGATGGCGGATACGGTACCTGATGTCGAACCAGAACCACTGAGCTCCTGCAAGACGACACCACTAGCGCTGGTCAATGTGGGGAAGAATAGGTCGTACCCAATAGGAATGTTCTTGTCATCGTAACGGGGTCCCGTGATGTGATATTGCAACACGGTCATGTTGCCATCGGCATAGGCGGCGTCGAGGTGGAGCACGATCTGGCTCGGATCGACTGGGTGTGAGCCAAGCTGCCCGCCTTTGAACCAGGCGAAGGTGCCGACGAGCAGGGCGACAATGGCGACCATACTTGCGGCGGCGAGCCACTGGCGCGAGCCAAGTCTGCCGCCATTGGCCGCGAGCAGCTGACGTACGCGAGGGGCGATGTCGGCCTGTGGCTCTACGTCGTTCGCCGTGTCGCGGAGCAGAGAGCCAAGCTGCTGGTCGAAGTTACGGTTAGGGTTAGACATGGGGCGTGTCTCCCTTCTCGGAGACGGCCTCGGAGAGCGACGTCTCGATCAATAGCCAGCCGAATTGCTCACGAATGACGCGCTCCAGTGCGGCGCGGCCCGCGTGGAGACGCTGGCGGGCGGTGCCTGCGGAGCAGCCCAGGACGGCGGCCATCTCCTGATCGCTGCAGCCGACGTAGTAGCGGAGCACGACCGCCTCGCGCTGCTTTTGTGTGAGCGTTGCAAGCGCCTGGAGGACGGCAGCGCGGCGCTCGGCCTGCTCGGCGTGCTCGGCTGGATCTGCTGCGGCCATCGCGGCGCGCTGCTCTGTGTCGCCTGCGGCTCCGTGCTCGCCGGGAGAATTGTGTTCCTCTGCGCGTGTGAGTGTGCTCAAGCTGACTTCGCGACGCCTCGTGATGCGGCGCATGCGCTGATATGCGACGTGTGTCACGATGCCGTGGAGCCAAGGGGTAAAAGGATTCCCCGACCGGAAGCGCCGTATGGAGCGGAAGACTTGCAGGAAGCTGTCTTGCACCACGTCTTCCGCCTGGGTCCGCTCTCCGGTTAGCAAGTAGGCCAGGCGGAGCGCAGAGAGCTGGTGGCGCGCCATCAGGGATTCCAGACCCCCGATGTCGCCGCTCTGACATCTGCGGATCGCCGCGCTGTCGTCATCTGTGGTCATTGACGCCCTCTTGTCATAGCTGGGCGAACGAGGCAACGAGGCCGGCATAGCGTCGTGTGGGCGCACCGTCTCCTACTTGTTATTCGCCGGAGAACGTCATTCCGTTAGGTTGGGAGGGGGAAGATATGATGGGGTTGTGATCGGGGTGCACCAGAGGGCCGGCGGTTGAAACCGCGGCCGGTGCCCGGCAGTCAACTGGCTCCGCTACGCTCCGCCGCAAAGTCCGCCTGCGCGGACTGGGGAGAGGCGAAGTCGCGGATGGAGGCTGATAATGCAGACGCCCAGCGGCTAGCCTGGTGGCCAGCCAAGCTTGCGGCCGCCGAGGATGTGCAGGTGGACGTGAAAGACGCTCTGGCCAGCATCCGGCCCGACGTTCCAGACGAGGCGATAGCCACTCTCGGCGAC
>DASVOW010000640.1:0-3278 GCA_036383155.1 Ktedonobacterales bacterium | reverse complement strand
GCCGCCGTCGTCAGCCCCCGCACCGTATCCCTGCGCAGCAGGATCACGCCCGCGCCCAGGAACCCAATACCGCTAATCACCTGCGCGGCGATCTGCGCCGGCTGCACCTGCACTCCAACCCTGCCGCTGAACTGCAAGAAGCCATACGCTGAAACGATCATCACCAGCGCCGAGCCAAGCGACACCAGCGCCAGCGTGCGCACCCCCGCCGAGTGTGACGGCGACGAACGATCACGACGCTCGCGCTCAGCCCCGATCAGCGCGCCCAAAGCAAGCGCCACAAAGAGCCGCAGCGCTACAGTTGCAAATGGCAATGGCAGCATGGCGCATCCCTCACAAATAGAGATTCCTCTCCATTATAGCCGACTGCGCCACTTGCCCGTAGTCACCATCCATCGCCCCCCAACCCCTTCCCCAGGAATGGGGTTAAATCTCTCGCTATCCGCCGCGACTCTCACTCCGCGACCCCTTCCCTCCAAGGGAAGGGGTTGGGGGTTAGGTCAATCACGCCGCCTCTTCCTGCATCTTCGCCGGATGTGCATTGCCGCGTAGCGCCGAGGCGATAGCCGCGAGGATGGTGATACCAGCCATCAGCCAGAATGACACGTGCAAGCCATTCATGAAATCCACGAGAGCGCTGCTTGGCACACCTGCCGTGACACCGGCGAATATCTTGAACATCACATCGGATGGTAGCGTGCTCGCGACGATAGCAAGGGCAAATGCCACGCTGAAGATACCACCCGTATTCATCAACATCGTGCGCGTACCGGCGGCGATACCCCGCTGCCCCGGGCGCACGCTCGCCATGATGGCGCTCGTATTCGGTGAATTAAAGAGGCCGGAGCCCGCGCCCATGATCAGCATCACCGTGGCAATATACCAGTACGGCGTGTCGAGCTGGATCAGCGCCATCCCCGCCAGCCCAATCGCTGAGATGACTAATCCGAGCGACGCCAGCAGCCGCGAGCCATAGCGATCGGAAAGGTAACCCGAGATCGGCGACAGCACCAGCATGCCGATGGCGATCGGCGTCAGCAGAATACCAGCCGTCAGCGCATCCTGCTGCTTTGGCCCCTGAAAGTAGAAGACGAACAGAAACGTCACCGCCAGCCGCGCCAGCGAATTCAGGAACGCGCTAAGGTTGCCCATCGCAAAGAGGCGGTCGCGGAAAAGCGACAGATCGAGCATCGGCTGCCGTGAGCGCCACTCGACGACGAAGAAGATCGGCAGTACCACAATGGCGATCACAAAGCCGCCGATCACCGTTGGCGTCGTCCACCCCTGGATGCCGCCGACCGTCAGCGCCACGAGCAACCCTGTGATCGAGACGAGGTAGGTGAGCGTGCCGGGAATATCAAATCGCTGATGACGCTCAAGTTGCACCTGTTCGCGTAAGGTGATCCACGCCCACACCGTTCCGATAACCGAGAACGGCACATTGAACCAGAAGACCCACTGCCAGCCAAACGTCGTCAGCCAGCCTCCCAGGATCGTTCCCAGGATGCTCCCGACCGCTGCGACGATCATATTCGTGCCGAGCGCGAGGCCAAGCTGCCGCTTGGGGAAGGCGTCGGTGACGATAGCCGAGCTATTCGCCATCATGAAAGCGCCTGCTGCTCCCTGCACGATACGCACAGCTACCAGTGCGCTGCCCGTCGTGACAAATCCTGCTGCCAGCGCCGTCACGCCAAACAGCGCAGAACCCAGCACAAAGAGGTGCTTGCGGCCAAACATATCCGCCAGCCGCCCCGCCGTCAACACCAGCACCGTCTGCGCCAGCATATACCCCAGCAGCACCCATACGAGCGTGATCAGATCCGTATGCAGTTCCCGCAGTAGCACCGGCAGCGCGATGATCAGCGTGCCGCTGTTGAGTGTCGCCAGCAGCGTCCCGACGCTAGTACAGGCGAGCGCCAGCCACTTATACCTATCTGCATGCCGTATCGTCAGCGCCTCATCTTGACCTTGCTGTGCGCTACCCAAAACCGAAGCAACATTCCGTCCCATGCAGACTCCCTATCAATTAGGCATAATGATTCATATACGTGCGATTACCCTGCGGCGCGTCCATCGCCACACTGCGGATGGTAGTCGCCGTGTCTCTATCAGACATTCACGTTTACGGAAACGATGTTTTGATCGTACCGTGTTTGAGCCGAGAGATCAAGTGGAGATATGCCGAGTTGACAACTCTTACCGTCATGTTGAGACATGTGGTGCATCCCCACCACACAGACCCAAGCACGTATGATACACTGGGACCGTTTGAGCGTTCCGGCAAAGAGACAATGGCAGAGGCATCGATGGCGACACAGGCAGAGACACAGCAGGCCAGCGCGCGAGACGAAGCGCGACACTATGATATCGTAGTGGTAGGTGGCGGTCCAGCGGGATTGGCTGCGGCTGAGGCTGCCGCCAAAGGCGGCGCGCGCGTCGCCGTGCTGGAGCGTCAGAAGGAGATCGGCTACCCCGTCCATACCAGCGGCGGAAGCTGGATCAGCGACATGCAAGCCATCGGCATCCCCGGCCATCTCTACCACCCCATCCGCAGCGTCACATTCCTCTCCCCTCACCGCGAGGCCCGCTTCGACTACGTCGATCCGGTCTGCTGCGTGCTCGATGTGCGCGGCGTCTACCAGCATCTCGCCGGGCGCGCCGTCGCCGCCGGTGCCGAACTCCACCCTAACTCACCCGTCGAAGGGCCAATCGTCGAGGATGGGCGTGTGGTTGGTGTCATCGCCAAAGATCATCGCAATCGCATCGGCGAGTGGCGCGCCCCCGTCGTGATCGACGCCAGCGGTTTCTCCTGCACCCTCTCTACCCGCACCACCCTGCACGCTGGCTACAAGCGCTACGGCTACGGCGCCGAATACGACTTCTACGCCCCCAACTACGACCAGGACAGCCTCTACCTGATCATGGGTAGCCAGGTTGCGCCATCCGGCTACGCCTGGGCCTTCCCGCGTGGCAAAGGACGTGTGCGCCTGGGTGTTGGCGTGATCCGCCCCGATGTAGACGCCGATGCGCGCGAATACCTCGACACGTTCGCCGAGCGCCTGCCCTCATTGGCTCCAGCTTTTGCCGGCGCCAGCCCCGTCGAGTATCACACCGGCCTCTTCCCCTCCGAAGGTGTCGTCGAGCATTTTGTCGGCGAGGGGCTGCTCGCGACGGGCGATGCCGCTGGGCACGGCTCGACCCTTGTGGGTGAGGGCATTCGTTTCGCCATCTACAGCGGCCAAATGGCCGGCGGCGTTGCCGCCGAGGCCGTCCATGCG
>DASVOW010000639.1:0-4088 GCA_036383155.1 Ktedonobacterales bacterium | reverse complement strand
TCTGGCACGTAGTCGACGACGATGGTGGCGAAGTCGGGGTAGCCGGAGCGCGGGCAGAGGCAGGTGAACTCCGGTATCTCGAAGTGGATGACGTAATCGCGCTCGGGATTGGAGTTGGGCCACGGCTCCAACTTGTTGCGGGCGATCTCTTCTTTGCCGTAGGTGCCTGGTGTGCGTGTGGATGATAACTCGTCTCTATCGCTCATAGTGTGATGACTCCCCGTGTGATGTTCGGATAGTGATTGTGTATCAGCACCGCTCATTGTATCGCATGTCAGCAAAGCAAGGCCGAGCACGCGCATGCTCGACTGGCTAATATGCAGATGGTACGATTGAGGATAGTTGGGGATGGCTCTGCGAGCGAATGTCTCGCGTGCTTTGTGACTTTGCAGAGGATCGGGACCAGTGATAGAGCGTTTGGAGCGAGTGCAGCAGGAGCGGGGGCGTACTGTCGCGGTGGTGTTGTCGGCGGGGCAGGGATCGCGCATGGGGGCGATGCAGAACAAGGTGTTTCTGCCCCTGGCAGGTAAGCCGCTGCTGGCGCATACCATCGATGCGTTTGGACGGGCGCGTGAGGTGGATGAGGTGGTGATGGTGGCGCATCCACGCGAGGTGGAGTCTTGCAGACGTGAGATCGTGGAGCGCTATGACTTTGGGTGTGTGACAGCTGTGGTGGCAGGAGGGGCGTCGCGCCACCAGTCTGAGGATCGGGCGCTGGAGGCGCTACGCGAGCGGATCGAGGCAGGAGGTATCGACGTGGTGCTGATCCACGATGGGGCACGCCCGTTTGTCGAGCCGGAGGACATCGATGCGCTGGTGCGCGAGGCACGGCTGAGCGGTGGGGCGTTGCTGGGGACGCGGGTGGAGGAGCACGAAGTCATTGCACGAAGGGATGCTGAGGGGATGATCGTGGCGATTCAGACGGGGAATGGTCTGTGGCGCGCACAGACGCCGCAAGCATTCGACGCACGCACGCTGCTGGTGGCGTATGATCTGGCGCGTGTGGATGGCTTCGAGGGGACGGATACGGCTTCGTCGTATGAGCGCCTGGGGCGGGCTGTGCGGATGGTGGAGGGACACACGACGAACTTTAAGGTGACGACGCCTGACGATCTGGTGCGGGCGGAGGCTTTGCTGCGGCGGCGCGGCGAGATGTAATTGGCTTGTGCGTAGTTGGCTTCGTTACCTGGCACATTATGAGCAAAGTGACGCTGAGAAAGGAAAGGCGTTGGGGTGGGTGTTGGTGATGGAAGACGCGACTGGCTTATGTGGGGCGCGGTACGCTGCTATGGCTGTCGCTAGGCCTGATGCCATCGTGCCTGGCGCTGGCTTGACGGCTAACTGCTGATCTTGACTTTTGGGTTGCTGAAACGTATATTCTTTTGGCTGCGTTGGAACACGCCCGACGCACACGATCGGTTACGTCGAACCGCCTCCTCGGACCGCCTGACGGCGCTTCGCGGCTGCGCTCAATGAGGAGCGACGCTGTTTGGGTAGGGAGTTCGATGGACGAGAAAGGGACTATATGAGTACCGAGGGCAGTCTGCGCGTAGATAAGCATGCGCGCGGTACGCTTGTTGGAACGTATCTCAGTTGGTATATTGCGTGTTTCCAGAGCGGAAACAGCTAGCGGCCGTGTCGCCGCATAAAGGAGCGTGGAGTGTTCGGACCGCATCTCATCATTGACGGAACCCGTTGCGATACCAAGAAACTTGCCGACCGTATTCTCGTCGAGCAGGTGATGAATGATTACCCCACCGCCATTGGCATGACCAAAATCGGCGGCCCCTATATGTTCGAGTACCAGGCCCCCGATCCCGCCTATTCCGGCGTTTCCGGCATCGTGGTCATTGCCGAGAGTCACATCGCCATCCATACCTTCCCCGAGCTTGACTACTTCACGATGGATATCTTCTCGTGCAAGAACTTCGATCACGAGGTAGCCATCGAGTACATCCGGAAGGCCTTTGATGTGAAGGAAATGGACCGTATGCTGGTGCAGCGCGGCCTCTCCTTCCGGGGTCCGCATCACGGCAAGCTCGGCGCTACGGATGAATTGATCGCCGCTGCCGAGGCGCGTCTCGCCGCCGGCATCGTGAGTAAAGAGCCCGCGCTGCCCGATGCGCCGTTCGCCGACGCAGGTTTGGACGGTGCACGCGGAGTCGCCCTCGCTCGCCGCGCCGATGTTTCGGCTGAGACGGCACAGGGCGTCGGTAAGATGGTGTGGCCGCAGTATGGTGTGACGCCTGACTACGGGTCGTATGGTAGTGGGGCGACGATCACTCCGCTCCATGAACTGACAAGTGACGCGCCCGTGGCGAAGAATGGGAGTGCTTTACGGGCAAGCGAGCCGGTGCAGGTGAATCCGACGGCGTCGATCAGCGGTCTGCTCGATAAGATGTGTCATGCCGGTGGGGCGGGGCGCACACTTGGACGCAGCCTCGCTGTCTGGGAGTCGCTGGCACGTGATACGGATGCGACGATTGCGCTGGCGCTTTCGACGCCGGTGATCGCCGAGGGGATGCGCGAGCTGCTTGTGTATGCCATCGAGCATCGTTATGTGGATGTGCTCGTGGCGAGTGCGGACGACCTCTTCGCCGATCTGTATGAGGCACTGGGCTACACGCATTTCGCGGACGAAGACGGGCCGGTAATGACGAACGAGGGGCGCGATCGGACCGAAACGTTCCTGGCGGAATTCCTTGATGGGCTGGAGTCTGGCACGGTAACGATGGGCGGCGATCTGCTGCGGCGCCTGGGCGAGTTGCTGCCGGAGAAGGCGCCGCGCAAGGGTGTGGTGCAGGCCGCGGCTGCAGCAGGCGTGCGCATCGTGGTGCCAGACCTGAGCACAAGCGCCTTTGGCAATGCGTTACTGACGGCGCGGGCGCATGGCAAGGCGCTGACACTGGACACGACGGAGGACGTGGTGGCGCTGGCGCAGGCGCTGGCGGCGACTCCGCGGTTTGGCGTCGTGCGCGTGGGTGAGGGCGCGGCTGACGCGCTGGTGATGCGCGCTCGCGATATCGCTCCGGCGCTTGGTCTGGGCGTCTCTACGATTGCGGGCAGCATTACGCTTGGCGGGACGCGCGGCATGGCGCAGGGCGAGCAGCATGTGGTCGTGGCGACTGACGCGACGATGACGCTGCCACTGCTGTTGACGGGGCTGGCGCAGCGCGTGCCGGGCTACCGCCGCACGGTGACATCGGGCGTCACGGTCGAGCGCGTGGCTGAGGCGTGTGCTGAGGAGCCAGCGGCTGTGTAGTGGAATCGCTTTAGAGAGATTCCAGGTCATACAGCAGAAAGAACAACAGAGGCCGGGGTGGGAGCGATTCTCATCCTGGCCTCTGTTGTTACAGTGGCTCCGCTTGGGTGAGGCAGGTGTGCAGCGAGCACCTTGTACGGTGACTCAGGTGAACGCTGCTCCTTTGCGCAGGTGACGCGCTGCCTGCAACCGCCGATGATTTCCTGCCTTGCGGGCACTGTAACGCATCGCCCAGCGCATTGCAACTGTGGTCGAAGGCGCTTCAAACGCGTGAAGAGGGTTCACGGTGTCCTGGGTGGCTGTCTGTCATCGGAGTGTCATCCGATGGCGTGGTGGACGAGTTTCTGGAAGTGGCGGAGGGCTTTCTCGCGGCTGAGCATGAGATGGCCCTGGTCGAAGTAGCCGGAGCGGAGGCCGCGCTGGACCGATTCGCAGAGGACGACGTCTTCATCCTGCACCTGATCGATGAAGCGCACGAAATCGTCTATGGTGGAGTCGCTCACGGCGTCGGCGAAGCAATAGTCGTAGATCGCGAGGGTGCGGTTGGGGTCGACGGGCACGAAGAGGTTGAGCGAGACGTTGCCGGGACCAGGGTAGATGGTGAGGGTGAAGTTGGGCCAGAGGTAGGCGTAGAAGCCCTCTTGTACGCCCTGGCTTGCGTCGTACAGGTTGTCCTTGCCGTCACGCGCGGATGCTTTGAGGGTGCCTCCTTGGGTAGAAAAGTAGTCGTATTCTGGAACACAATCGCTGCCCGAATTATTCTGGACTTCCGAGGAGATAAACGAGCAGATTACCCGTCGCTCCTCCTCATCTGACCGGTGATGAC
>DASVOW010000638.1:0-7897 GCA_036383155.1 Ktedonobacterales bacterium | reverse complement strand
CATGCACCTGATACAGCTCCTCGGCGTACGTATAGTACGGCTCCATGTCATCGTACGTGATCGGCCAGGCTGGCGAGACGCCATCGTGATGGCGTAGCTCGCCAAAGTCCTCTTTGCGCAGCCGGTAGAGCGCGGCGCCATACAGCTTGGTCGCTCCACCAATCACGTAGTGGACCTGCGGCTGGACAGGCCTGTTCCCAGCATCGTACCAGGTGTCTGGCGAGATGTAGCGATTCTTGACGAAGACCTCCTCGGCGTCCCAGTTCTGGAACTCGCGCGGGAGGAAGTCGCCGCGCTCCAGCAACAGGATACGCTTGCCCGACGGGGCCAGGTGGTAAGCGAGCGTGCCGCCACCAGCCCCCGTCCCGATGATGATCACGTCGTACCGATTGTCCTGGGCCATGGTAGTGCTCCTCTGCTGTAGGCAGTGGTGGTCTGGGCGAGTGAGACCGACAGTGCCATCATGAGTGCCGATTGGCCGGGCACACGTCACCCTGCACCTGTCGCAAGGGATGAGCTCATCGGCGGTTGATCAGGCGTCGCGGCCGCGGCAGGCGCAGCACCCGACAAGAGTAGTCTCGCCTCGGTGTCTGCCAGATTCTCTCTGATGATCGGGATCTGTACGGTGTCGACGGGCGCGAACAGATTGGTGAGCCAGTCCAACCCGACGCGCACTTTGTCGGCGACCGTGGGCAGCTTGGCGAGATAGATGCCGCGCCAGGCGAACCAGGCAGGTAGACCCGAGAGTCGCAGGTCGCCGATCTGGGCGACGGCCTGGCGGTTTCCGAGGCTGGCGAGACTCCCGACGGGCTTGTAGGCAAAGGTTTTCGTCAGCCCAGTATTGCGGATTGCGGCGGTGATATTGGCCGCGGCGACCGGGCCTTCCCGGATCGCATTCTGTGCGGTTGGGGCATAGAAGCCCTGGCCGTCGGGGGTGGGAACGGCGGCGCAGTCACCCAACGCGTAGATCGTTGGATGATCGAGCACCTGGAGCTGGTTGTTGACTTGCAGCGCCCCATGCTTATCCTTGGGCAGGTCCACATTATGAAGGACGGGGTTGACCTTAATCCCAGCGGTCCAGATCACCGTCCGAGTTGGGATGACCTCGCCGGTGGTGAGCGTCGCGCTGCGCGCGGTGACATCCGTGACGCCGACACCGAGGCGCACGTCAATCGTCCGCTGGCTGAACTTCTCGACGACGTACTCACCCAGCCGCTCGTCCACCTCCTCCAGCAGGCGTTTGCCATGCGGCGCGAGGATGAATCGGAGCTCGTCCGGCCTGATGTCGGGGTAGTAGCGCAACGCTCCGTGCAGCAGATCCTCGAGTGCGGCGATCCCTTCCACGCCCGAGAACCCCCCGCCGGCCATGACGAACGTCAACAACTCCTGGCGCAGCGCTGGATCGCGGGTCGCGTTGGCCCATTCCAGCAGCGTCAACGCACGATTGCGCACCCGTATAGCATCAAAGAGGTCCTTCAAGCCCAGCGTGTGCTCGGCGGCACCTGTGGCGTGACTGTAGTTGGTGACCCCGCCCAACGCGATCACGAGGTAGTCGTAGTGCATCTCGCCTCGCGTGCCGTCGATGAGGGTCCCATACGCTGTCTGGTTAGCTACGTCTATCCCCTGAACTGTCGCCTCGCGAAAGCGGGCTTTCTTCAAGAAGGCCCGCACTGGCGGCACTGCGTGACGCGGCTCGATAGTGCCACCGGCGACGTCGGCCAGCATCGGCGTGTAGACCACATAGTTGGTGTCGCTGACCAGCTCGATCTCGATATCGTCGTCGTCAAAGCGAAACCTGCGATCCAATCGCTGCGCGGCGGCGATCCCACCGAACCCGCCGCCGAGCACCACAATCCGTTTCATGGCTCTCCTCCTGGCCTTGCTCCTGGCCCTGCCCGTGGTTAGAGACCAACGCTGCTCTGCATGATGCCGCCATCAATGAAGTACGTGGTCGCCGTACCGTAGCTCGCATCATCAGATGCCAGCCAGGCGATGAGCTTGGCGATCTCGCTGGGCTCGGCAACCCGACCGAGCGGGATCGCGCCCTCGAGTTTGGCTCGCTGCGCCGGGTCGGCCATAGTGGCCGCGTCGATCGGCGTGTTGACCGCGCCGGGGCCGACGCCGACAACTGTGATGCCGTAGGGCGCCAACTCGACGCCTGCTGTCCGCGTAAGCATCCGCACGCCGCCTTTGGCGCAGCCATAGGCGATGTTGCCAGGCATCGGCCAGTCTTCATGGACCGACGAAATGTTGATGATGCGCCCGCCTCCGCCCTGCTTGATCATCTGCTTCGCCGCGCACTGTGCGCCGAAGAAGGCACTCTTGAGATCCACACCGATCACCAGATCGAACTGGTGCTCCGTCGTGTCGAGCAATGTTGTGCGCGTCTCCATGCCTGCGTTGTTGACTATCACATCCAAGCGCCCGTAGGCCTGCACGGTCTTGTCGACGAGGGCCTGGATGTCTGCCACTTTCGAGACGTCCCCCTGGACGATCTGGGCCCTGCCGTCGTTTTGGACGATCTCGCGAAGCGTCCCCTCGGCGGCGGCCTGATTGCGATGATAGTTGATCGTCACGGCGGCGCCAGCATCCGCCAACCCTACGCTGATCGCGTGCCCGATGCCGCTATCGCCGCCGGTCACGATCGCCACCTTGTTTGCCAGCATCATGGGAAATCCTCACAGTCCACTTGGATAGCGCACCGCATGCTCAGGGTGCCCAACTGAAAAGGCGGCTTACAGGGACAACTAGTGACGTCGCAACACGCCCTTCCGGGCGGCTGCTATCCTCCGACCACACGTGGGATCATCACGATCTGGTCGGCCGTCTGATCGAACTGCTCGATGCGCACCGGGGCCTGCCACGGCTCGGCCTTGAACGCCGTGGCACCCTTTGCCCGCTGCTTCTCGCAGATGCGCTCGGCCTCGCGGATCGCCGCCTCAGCCTCCGGGTCGCCCGCCTCGACCAGGCTCGCATCCCATGTAGCGTGGTCATCGCCGCGCCAGGAAAGCACACGTAGCTCTCCCATAGTCGGTCTCCTCCTGCCAGCAGCATATCTATCGGTCTGCACTCCCAATTTAGCCGTCTGCAGCGCAGCTGCCCGAGTGCGTGCGCCCGTGGAGATGCGGCTAAGATCACTCTAGATTGGGAAGGACCCTCGTACCCCGTTAGAAGGGCGGGTACGACTGGAGAGTGTTTCGCCTCTCTACAGGGCTAGCGCGGATCATGGCTGAGTCATGGTGCGCTGTGGTTTAGGGCCGGCCTGTCCCATCTGCAGATTTGTGCCGGCGCTGGCATGTTAGGACGACACGCCATCACAGACTCTGGCATAAGAGTGCAAGCCGCACCATGGCTGCTTTGGCCTCTCGGAGTGCATCATCCTCGGCGCCTAAGATAGCCGCTACCTCGGTGCGGTGTTCGTCCCTGCTGTCCCGGCGGCACGCCTCGTCTGGAGCCGCTGGACGCCAGCGCCCACCAGCAGCGCCACCACGCTGGACGTCACCAGCAGCGCGATCTGGAACGGGTCTGCGGTGCCGATCACAGCCACCAACAGGATCGCCGTAAGCGGCGCCCTCAGTGCCAAGGTAATCGCCGCCGACTCGATGCAGAGCACGAAGATGGAGACCGGCACACCCGGGAAGAGCAGGCTTAGGGCGAGGCCGATCATCGTGCAGGAGAAGAGTATCGGAAACGTGGGGCCACCCAGGAATCCGCTCTTGACTGACAGCGCCAGCAACATGAGCTTGAGGACCGCCAGGCCCACGAGTGCGAGGACGCCGTAGCTTGCTGGGTTGTCGATCATCGGGAAGATCTGCGACTCGCCCGCAAACATCACCTCGGGGACGAAGACGACGACCACGGCGATGACCAGACCGGCGGCGAGGGTCCGCAGGACGACCCGTTCCCCCAAGGTGCGCTCCATGACCGTAGCGACAACCCGGAACACCAGGCCCACGAAGATGGCCACAGCAGCGCCCACTACGCCCAAGGCGATGGCGTACAGGACATAGGGGAGGGTGAGCGTTCTGATCGGCGTGAAGGGGATGTACTTGGCAAACACCTGCAGATTTAGTAGCGTGAAGGACATGTAGCCGATAACGCCGGCGAGCAGATTCCAGGCCAGGTACGCCAGGCCGTTCGCCCCACCAACGCCTAGCTCGGTCGCGAGCACGCCGGTGAAAAGCGCACTGCCGACGATGCCGTTGTACGCCGAGGCCATGGCCGCCACGCGAAAGCCGAGCGCCGTGTCCTGGGCGATCTTGAGCCTAACGCGCGCCCACTCCGCGATATCTTGGACGAGCATGCCGACGGGGGCTTCCGGTCCGACACTCGCCCCGGAGAGCAGCGAGGCAAGCGACGAGAGGAGCGCGCCCGGGAAGGTGGTGTAATCCGGCTGCTCTCCACCTTTGAACGAGTCCACGATCCCGCCGTGGATGACGTTTGGCGCCCGAGCGTACTTCTGGGCGAGCCCGACCACCAAAGAGAACACGAGGACCCCGACCGGGATCGTCCAGCGTCGGGTAGCGACGAAGTTGCTGGGCCAGACGGCGCCGGAAAGAAACCTGTAGATACCAAGGAAGATGGCCGTAAAAGCGATCGCGACCAGCGCGATGACGATCACCTGCCAGATCTTTGGCACCGCCGCCGCTGGGCGCGCTCGATCGATGGCTGTCGGTGGTATGGTCTGCCGCGGGGACGCCCGTGCCTCGCCGGAGTCGTCAGCCATGAGGACCTCCGCTCCACTGCCCACGACATGCGTTAAGAGGAACACGCGGCCACCCACCCGTTGCCCGGAGTGACCAGGTGTCCTTTCTTTGGTCTTCACTCTTCCGCGTTCGAGTCAGCGGCCCATCAGGCGCTGCAGTTGAGCTTGGTCGCCAACTGAGATCGCGCGGACTGCGCCTTCGCCACCTGATCCTTGAATTGCTGCAACTGGGAAGCGTGCTGACCGAGGGTGTCGCTAGCGGGCAGGCTGGCGAGCGTCTGTGCAAGCTGGTCGTTGGCGGCCTTGAGTTGATTGAGTGTCGCGCTCGAATCCGCAGGCACGTGCTTGTCGACCGCGTTGAGCGTGACGGTGATGCCCGACTGAATGGTCTTGAGCTGCCCAACCGTGATGTTATCCCCGGCATTCGCCAGCGAGGTGAGGGCGGTGTTCATCGCGGCCAGACCCTGGCAGGCCGTCCGGCTGCTGCCGGAGGTTGCTGCTGGCGCGGAAGATGTCGAGCCTGCTGTAGACGTTGCACAGCCAACGAGGACCAGCAGCACCAACATGCTGGCGATGGAAGTACATCGCGGCCATTTCAGCCATTTCATGGGATGGCTGCCTCCTCAGGTAGGGTATCAGCCCGCCCATGCTTCACCTACGGCGCGAAGGTGTGGTGGATGACTTGGGCCGGGCACAACTCGAGTGATTGGGTATGAGCGGTACAATGTGCCACCCATACCACGGTGTCCTGATCTCCACGCCTACCAGAGCCATCCCCGAAGGCTGGCGGCCACGTCCCGCATACCTCGTTATTCGGCGCAGCGTGGTAGGCCCGCACTCAAGGCGTCATCCGCCCCATCTGCGACTGATAGCGCATCGCCTGTTGAACCTCATACCGCGATCCTGGCTTGGCCGGGAGGATGGCGCCGATCAGCCAGAGGAACGGTATGAAGATACCCAGGATCCCGAGCAGGACGTGCCCCTTCTGGAAGGTCATGAGACAGACTGTGAAGATCAGGAAGAAGTACAGAATGAACAGCGAGCTGGACAATATCCAGTCAAGAGCCGACATGTTGCGTCCCTCCGCTTCCGACACACACGATACGCTGTTGACGCCGGGCGACAGTCACTCCGCGACCGCCCACGTCTTCTCTGCGGAGTCACATGAAGCATAGGTGGATGCCGCGCGGACCGCTTCGCCCGCGCGGGGAGTCCAGTGGGCTAGTCCGTCACTCGTCCTATGGCTGGACTGATTACGTTTCACACCACTGCCCCGACGCCCGTGGCTACGTTCGATACTCTTACTGCGGCACAAGTACCCTGCTCCGGCTTGTCCTGGCGTCGGAGCCAGGTTACTCGCCAGCGTCACCATCGTTGGGCTCCGCTTCTTGCGCGTCTGCCAGCCGATTCAATGCTTCGGCCACACGGATCTGGACGTCGGGATCGTTGGCATCGTCGGGCAGTACCGCCTGGATGGCCATCTGCACCGCCGCACCCAGCTCGGTGGCAATGCTCGCTACCGACTGGCCGCGCATCCACTGCTTCGCAATCTCGTCCCGCCTCTTTGCCCGCGCCAACGTACTGGTCATAAGTTCACCTGCGTTCATTGGTGTGTACGGATCACTTTGGATCCCTTCTGATTGCTCGCCACCAGCCGTACGTCGAAGCGCAACGCCAGGTCGCCCAATGCAACGAGCGTTGAATTGGCATTCGACAGCGCATCTGCTGCGGCTCCCGCTTGCGCTGGCGGCATATTGTATTGCACGGTATACTTAGGGAAGTATGCTGATGTCTGGCGTTTGCATCTCTTAGGGCAAGCGTCACACGGCGCGATGAGTTCACTGGACTGAGGCGATAGAGATGACAGTGCATGCTATGGGTGCTCAGGGCGGAGACCCCCTGCAGCCCAGAGAGGCGGTCGCGGTGCCGTCCGGCGAGGGCCGGTGGCCGCGCATCTGCGAGAGATTGTGCGCCAGTGTGGCGCTGGCGGTGAGGTGCAACCATGTGCTTTAGGGTTGCGATGCTTAGCCTGCATACCTCACCACTGGCTCCCCTCGGTCGAACGCGCGACGCCGGGGGCATGAATGTGTACGTCCGTGACCTCTCGCGCGAATTGGGTCGCGGTGGTATGTATGTCGATATCTTCACACGGCGCTCCAATCCCGACCTCCCCACCGTCCACTGGCTGAACGAGCACGTGCGTCTGATCCAGATCACGGCTGGCCCCACGATCCCCATCCAGCCGAACGACCTATTCCCCTACGTCGAGGAGTTCACCCACCGCGTCGCGCGCTTTGCCGAGCGGGGAGGGCACGGCTACAATATGGTCCACAGTCACTACTGGCTCTCAGGTGTCGCGGGGACGCGCCTGGCAGGTGAGTGGAACGTGCCGCACGTGACGATGTTTCACACCGTCGAGCGCCTGAAGGGACAGCAGTATGGTGGCGGCTCGCCGACGAGCCCCGCGGCGCAGGTGCGCATGGAATATGAGGCGCGCATCGCGGCGAGTGTAGACGCGATCACGGTTTCGACAGACCACGAGCGCGAGCAATTGCACAGGCTCTATGCACTGCCCAGTTGCCAGATGCACATCATCCCCTGCGGCGTGGATGTGCGCGCGTTTACACCTGGCAGCGCCCGCGAGCGACGAATGGCGCGCGAGGCGGTGGCGCCCGGCGAGATGCCGACGCTGCTCTTTGTCGGGCGGCTGGACCCCATCAAGGGTATCGATCTGTTGCTGGAGAGTGTGGCGCAGATGCGCACACCGGCGCGGCTGATCGTGGTCGGCGGCGATCCCGCCGGTGACGCGGAGGTGGAGCGGCTACGGACGCAAGCGCAGGCGCTGGGCATAGGCGAGCGTGTGCTGTTCCCTGGAGCCGTGCCGCAGGAGCAGTTGGTCAACTACTATCGTGCGGCGGACGCGCTGGCGGTGACATCTCGCTATGAGAGCTTCGGCCTGGCCGCAGTCGAAGCACTTGCCTGTGGGACGCCGGTGGTGGCGTCTCAGGCGGGTGGGCTGCCAAGCATTGTGCGCGACAGCGAGAATGGGCTGTTGGTACGCTGGCGCTGCGCCCAGGCGTTCGCCGAGTGCTTCGATCAACTGCTGGAGGATCGCGCATTGCACGCCACGCTTTCTCGTGCGGCGCGGAGCTCGGTGGAGCGCTTCGACTGGGCAGCCATCGGCGACGAGGT
>DASVOW010000637.1:0-3025 GCA_036383155.1 Ktedonobacterales bacterium | reverse complement strand
CCAGATCGGCCTGACAGTGGAGACACCGCTAGCCAGCCTATATGTCTGGCCGCGCATCCCCGAGGGGATCACTTCGGCGCAGTTTGCCCTCGATCTGCTTGACCGCACTGGTGTCGCCGTTACACCCGGCACCAATTTCGGCCCTCGTGGCGAAGGCTACCTGCGCATCTCGCTCACCGTCCCCGATGCGCAGCTCGATACCGCCGTCGAGCGGCTGCGCTCTGCGGTTGCCACACCCAGCGCCAGAGCGTAGCGACAGGGACGCGAGCGCAGAACGTGATCGCGTGCAGCCGCAATCACCATATCAGGCTACACGCCAATACCTACCACACAAATTACCGTAGATCGAGGTAAGGATAGCAGCCCTCCGCTGTACCGGGTCGCTATCCTTACCTTCCCCCATTCAATCATGCATGTCCCTTAGCCCCAACCAGCAGCCTAACTAGCGTAGGACTAGAGCCCTTTTACACCGCGCTGGTAAACTCCTGACGGCGGAAGGCAGCCCAGGCCAATACGAGCGCGGCGGCGACTATCACGCCGCTTCCGGCAAGTGCGGCTACGAGATGCTGTGGCGCAAGGCCAAGCGCGAGTGCGCGAGCCGGAGCCGTCAAGCCACCCGGCATGTAGTGCGCAATATCCGGTTGAGCAGAGAGCGCGGCGAACACCACGAAGAACGCGACTCCAGCTCCTGCGGCGCCCAGCGCTGAGGGTAGCGCGGCACTCGCCAGGAACGTTACCGCGCCGTAGACCAGCAACAGCAGCAGGGTCAGCGCGGCACAGCCAATGAACCCGGCGAGTGGCAACGGCTTGAAGAGCAGCGCAGTGTAGGCGTAGTCCGCTGTGGCGGCGACCGCCACACCTGCGCCGAGCGTCACCAGCAAGGCGACGAGCTTTGCGGCCAGGAACGCTTGCCGCGTGATAGGCTTCGCCAGAACGAATGCTGCTGTGCCGCGCTCCTTCTCACGAGCGACCATTCCCATGGCGAGCAGGATGGCCACAAAGATGCCATTGCCCGCCACATTCTTCAGGAATTGATCGACCGCATCGCTCGCCTGTGGGGTCGGGATGATGATTTTCACCGAGCCTGCGGCACCCTGCAAGATGTCTGGCAGATACTTGGCGGTGAGTGGAGAGATCAGCCCAAAGGCAAAGAACACAAGCGCAACCACAGGCAGCCGGCCGGTACGCCAGGCTTCGCGTAGCTCTTTGCGTAGGAACGGCATGAACCCTTCCAGTGAACGTGCGTTACGTTTCATCTTATGCTACCTCCGCAGCAGTCGCTTGTGTCTGACTTGCTGGCGAGCCCACAAGCCGCAGGAAGATGTCTTCAAGACTAGGCCGGACGCGCTCGAAGCGTTGGAGCGCGACGCCACGCGCGGCAACCAGCGGCAAAATAGCGTTGCTCGCCGCAGCGGTGTCGCGAGCGATGATGCGGATCTGCCCGCTCTCTTCGGCCACTTCCCCCGCCCAACTCGCCTGCCGCAGGTCCGTAATCAGGCTGGCGATACGCTCTTGCTGGCCCGGCTCGGGTTCTAGCAGAAAGATCGGCTGGGCATAGCGATCTTGCAGATCCGCGACAGTGGAGGAGACGACGAGCCTGCCCTTGTCAAGAATGGCGACGTGGTCGCAGATCCGCTCCACATCCGCCAGAATGTGGGTAGACATGAACACGGTGGCGCGCCCGCGCAGCCCCTCGATGATGCGCAGGATGTCGTGGCGGCCTGCCGGGTCGAGCGCACTCACCGGCTCGTCCAGGAAGAGCACATCAGGCTGGTTGAGCAATGCCTGGGCAAGTCCAAGGCGCTGGCGCATGCCTCCGGAATAACCGCCGACAGACCGGCGTGCCGCGGCGCTGAGATCGGTGAGAGCCAGCACCTCGTCGACACGCTTGCGCAGGTCCGCCCCACGCATGCCATACAGTTCGCCGACAAAGGTGAGCAGCTCACGGCCGCTCATCCACGAATAGAACTGGGGCTGCTGGTCGAGCGTGCTGATATGGCGGTGCAGCAGGGCGCCACCGGTAGCGACATCAAAACCGGCAACAGTGGCACGGCCGGCGGTGGGGCGGGCGAGTCCTGTGAGGAGGCGTACCAGCGTCGTCTTGCCCGCACCATTGGGGCCGAGGCAGCCGAAAATTACGCCGGATTGCACCTCAAGGTCGAGGTGATCCAGAGCCAGCACATCGCCGTAGCGTTTGGTGAGACCTGAAGACGTAATGGCAAGAGACATCGAATGTACTCCTGGAGATCGATACACAGCGGTCACACGCAACTACATGTCTTTGCGACCGAAGAAGAGGTAGGCAAGCGGGCCTAGTGTTCCAATGAACAGGATGACGAGCGCCCAGACGAGCTTGCTGTTGCCGCGCACACGACGCTCCGACTTGAATAAGTCAATTAGCGAGTAGACGATCAGGCCGATCTCGACGAGCAGCAGTGGCACGATAAACGGCAGCAGGGAAATGAAGCGGTCAGTTGACGTTGCGGCGAGGGTGAGCATGTGGTTACTCCTTGATGTGGTCCTTGAAGAGAGGGTGGAGCTGGCGCGCTGCACTGCCTGCACCGCTCTGCGCCACCTGGCAGACATCAGCATAGCTGGCGAGCTTCAACGGCGGATGCCGCAATCATCAACAAGGTATCAACACATCGTCAGCACCCTATCCAGGTATGGCAAAACAGCGCACACACAGCGATAATGACAGCAAAGCCGCGTAGGAATCGCCTTCGGATGGAAACTGCGGCAACAATGAGGCATCTGGCGGGAGGAGCGTCGTAACGTGGAGACAAAGACGACTGTGCTGGTGGTAGACGACGATCCCGCAATTGTAGACCTGCTGCGTGACTTCCTTGAAATGGAAGGCTATGGCGTAGCGACGGCGGGGAATGGCGAGGAAGCGCTGCGACTCGTCGAACAGGAATCCGTCGGATGTATGCTACTGGATGTCATGATGCCGGCGATGTCGGGCTTTGACCTGTGCCGGCGCATCCGCGAGACGCGCGACGTGCCGATCCTGTTTTTGAGCGGG
>DASVOW010000636.1:0-17018 GCA_036383155.1 Ktedonobacterales bacterium | reverse complement strand
TGATTCTGCCGGTCATCGTCCTCTCGCTGCTCTTCATCGCGACGTGGAGCCGTTTCTTACGGTCGAGCATGCTGGATGTGGTCAAGCAGGACTATATCCGCACGGCGCGGGCGAAGGGGTTAAACAACCGTACGGTCTTCTTCCGCCACGCGCTGCGCAATGCCTTGATCCCGCTGATCACCCAGGTGGCGATTGACTTTGGCGCCATTGCGGGTGGCGCCACCATCACCGAGACGATCTTTGCGCGGCCAGGCTTAGGCAGCTTCTTCTTGAGTGCGTTGGGTTTGCCGGATTATCCCGTGCTGCTGGCGATGCTCTTGCTTGCTGCCGTGTGTGTCATCACGTTCAACCTGGTGGGCGACGTCCTGTATGCGGTGGTCGATCCACGCATTCGCTACTCGTGAACGGCGCTCAGTCGATAGCGTTTGGTTGAGAATAGCACGAGGGGAAAGAGATGACGACTTCACAGATCACACCAACTGGCACCCCGGCTGGCACGATAGAGTTGACGCCGGAACTGACGCGCAAACGACGCGGCCAACTGCGTATCATTGTCGACCGCTTCCTGCGCAACAAACTGGCGGTGATTTCGTTAGGCATCTTGCTGCTCATGGTGGTGCTGGCGGTGCTGGCACCGGTGCTGACGCACACTACGCTGCAAGTGCAGCCAGCGATCGATCCGGATCCGGTGAACGCCTTTGCCCCGCCATCACCTGCCCACTTGCTGGGCACGGATGATATCGGACGCGACGAGTTTGCCCGCCTGCTCTATGGCGCACAAGTGTCGCTGTCGGTGGGCGTGTTTGCGATGATGCTGACGATCATCATCGGCGTGGTGCTTGGCTCGGTGGCCGGCTACTATGGCGGCTGGTTTGACACGCTGCTGATGCGCGTGACCGATGCCTTCCTGTCGGTGCCGTTCTATCTCATTCTGTTTGTGCTCTCGAAAGTGTTCTCCAACGGTCGAGTGTCGGATGTCGTGCTGCTGATCGGCCTCTTTGCCTGGCCGGGCACCGCGCGTATTGTGCGGGCGGAGTTCCTCAGCTACAAGGAGCGCGAATTCTTGATGGCGGCGCGCACGCTGGGGGCGGGCAATTTCCGACTGATGTTCCGCCACATCTTGCCCAATGCGGCCGGGCCGATCATCGTGTCGGCGACGCTGCTGGTGGGTGGGGCGATCATCACCGAGTCGACGCTGAGCTTCTTTGGCTTTGGCATTCAGCCGCCGACGCCGAGTTGGGGCAATATGCTGACCGATTCACGCGAATACATCTTCAAAGATCCGCTGTTGCTCTATTTGCCGGGGCTGGCGATCTTGCTGGTGGTGCTGTGCTTTAACCTGATTGGTGACGGGCTGCGCGATGCGCTTGATCCCTATATGACAGAACGTTAGGAGCCGACGCCGGAGCAATACACTGCGTGGCAACTGGCTGAAGTGAGAGGAGACGGCATTGGCTCGATTGCTTGAGGTCAAAGACCTGAAGATACACTTCCGCACGCGTGAAGGGTACGTTCACGCGGTGGATGGCGTGAACTTTTACCTGGACGAGGGCGAGGCGTTGGGAATCGTCGGCGAGAGCGGCTCCGGCAAGAGCGTGACGTCGATGTCGATCCTGCGGCTCTTGCCTATGCCACCCGCGGAACTCAAAGACGGTGCGATCCTCTTTCGCGACAAAGATCTGGCCGACGCGAGTGAAGAGGAAATGCGGAAGATCCGTGGTGGTGATATCGCCATGATCTTCCAAGATCCGATGACGAGCCTGAACCCGGTGCTGACGGTTGAGCGGCAACTGGTCGAGCCCATTCAATTGCACCTGAAACTGAATTACGGGCAGGCCCGCGCGCGCGCCCGCGAGTTGCTGGATGCTGTCGGTATCCCTGACCCGGAGCGGCGTCTGAAGGCCTATCCGCATCAATTTAGCGGCGGCATGCGGCAGCGTGTGATGATTGCCATTGCGCTGGCAGCGAATCCGCGATTGCTGATCGCCGACGAGCCGACGACGGCGCTGGATGTGACGGTGCAGGCGCAGATTCTAGAGCTTATCGCGCGCTTGCGGCGAGACTTCAACACCTCGGTGATCCTGATCACGCATGACCTGGGTGTGGTGGCCGGCGTAACGGACCGCATCCTGGTCATGTATGCGGGGAAGGTTGCCGAGACAGCTTCGACGGAGGAGCTCTTCGCCAACCCGCGCCATCCGTATACGCTTGGGTTGCTTGGCTCGGTGCCGCACCTGGACGAGGCACAAAGCGGGGATCTGCAGACGATTCCCGGCTCGCCGCCAGATCAGCTGCATCCGATCGAGGGGTGCCCATTCCAGCCGCGCTGCCCATTCGTGCTGGATAAGTGCAAGACCTATCCGCCGCAGGTGCAGGTTGGGCCGAATCATTACTCTGCCTGTTGGGTGGATGTCACCGAACCGGCAGAGCAGCAGCGAGCCATCGAGCGCGGATTCATCCCGCTGCAGTTGGTAAGCCGCGGCATGGGTAAGAACATGAGTGAGTCGTCAACATCATTGGCTGGTTTGCCTGGCAACCAGTAGTGTGGGATTTCGCGTGACGACGCGAGAGGAGCAAGACAATGGCAACACCCGCAGCTACTGTTACGCAGAAAGCGACAGATCAGCTGTTGACTATCGACAATCTGGTGATGCACTTCCCGATCACCCAGGGCATCGTGTTCCAGAAGCAAGTCGGCGCCGTGCGCGCGGTGGATGGCGTCTCGCTTTCGGTGCCGCGTGGCCAGACGCTGGGCTTGGTGGGCGAGAGCGGCTCGGGTAAATCAACGATTGGGCGCTGCATCACGCGGCTCTACAAGCCAACCAGCGGGCATATCTACCTGGACGATGTCGATCTGGCAACTTCAGAAGGCGCGATACTGCGCACGGCCCGGAAGCGCGTGCAGATGGTCTTCCAGGATCCTTATGCGTCGCTCAATCCGCGCTATACCGTCGGCAGCATCATCGCCGAGCCGATGTACATCCACAAAATCGGCAGCACGCGTGAGATCCGGCAGCGCACGGAGGAATTGCTCGACAAGTGCGGAATGAATCGGCGGTTCCTGGATCGCTATCCACATGAGTTTAGCGGTGGGCAACGCCAGCGTATCGCGATTGCGCGGGCGATCAGCACTGAGCCGGAGTTTATCATCGCAGACGAGCCAGTGAGCGCACTCGACGTATCGATCCGGGCGCAGATTATCAACCTGATGCTGCGTTTGCAGGATCAGATGGGGTTGACGTATTTATTCGTCTCTCATGATCTCAGCGTGGTGCGCCATGTGGCTCAGCGTGTGGCGGTGATGTACCTGGGCAAGATCGTCGAGCTCTCCGACCGGAACGGCATCTATGAGAATCCGCTGCATCCGTATTCAGCGGCGCTGCTCTCGGCTGTGCCGATACCGAACCCGAAGGTTGAGCGCCAACGCAAGCGCATCATCCTGAAGGGCGATCTCCCCAGCCCGATCAACGTGCCGAAGGGGTGCCGCTTCCATACGCGTTGCCCACTGGTGCAGGATATCTGCCGTGAGGTGGAGCCGCCTCTGGAAGACAAGACTGGCGACGGCCATATGGCAGCCTGCCACTTCTCAGACCGCGTCGGCATGCTGGCGCGCACCGGCAGCGTGGAAGGCCTTGGCTCGCTGTAGCAGAGGGCCGGTCGCATTGCTTTGTCCCCTTTCTCCCAGTAGAGAGAGGGGACTTTTTGTGCCTGCTCGGGTGGGGAATCGCGTCCCTGTGGTTACGACTGGGGCAGTGCGGCACGCTTGGCGGAGAGCAGCGCACCTAGCTCGCGATTGGTCACCTGGCGTGCTATGCCATCCTCAAGCATGCGGAGTCCGGTATCCTCACGGACATCGAAGTGCTCGCGGTAGGTGCCGGCATATTGCACCCATTCGGAGCGCAATCCGTATCGCTGGACGAACGCGCGCAGCTCGCGGCTGCCGTCCGCGCCGATGATGTCGGAGACGACGTGATACATGCGTTCGCCACGGTAGACGCCGGCGGGCAACCAGTGGCGGGTTGCCCGTGCCGCATGGATAAGAATCGCCATGGATGTACAACTGATCTGCAGAGACGATGATTTAATAGGAGAGCAAGGCGGATACGTCGTGGCCGCCCAATCGCTGCCGTCCATTCAGCGCGGTGAGCTCGATCAGGAAGGCGAGCGAGACGACCTGCGCGCCAAGCTGCTCGAGTAGCTTGATGGTGCCGGCGGTGGTGCCGCCGGTGGCGAGGAGATCGTCGACGACGAGCACGCGCTGGCCTGGGCGTATGGCGTCGGTGTGGATTTCGAGGACGTTGGATCCGTATTCGAGGTCATATTCGACGGCGATGGTGGCACCCGGCAGCTTGCCCTTCTTGCGCACAGGCACGAAGCCAATGTCGAGCACATAGGCGAGCGGGGTGCCAAAGATGAAGCCGCGCGACTCGATGCCGACGACCTGATCGATACGGGCGTCGCGGTAGCGCTCGGCGAATGCGTCGATGACGAAGCGCAGTGCCTCGGCGTGCTGGAGCAGTGGTGTGATGTCGCGAAAGAGAATGCCGGGCTGTGGGTAGTCCGGGATGTCGCGGATGTAGCGCTTGAGCCAGGAGACGCGTTCGGGCGTGAGAATGGATGGCGAAGAGGATGGCTGCGACATCAGGATGACCCCTCTCTATATGGCCGCTAGCTGCCAGCGGTGTAAGTAGCGCGACTGCGGCCAGCATATGCTCGGCCCGACGCCAGTATATCATGCGCAGCCGAGGTATCGGTGGTTCCCACCTCTGCGCGGCGAGTGGCTGGTGGTGACAGCCATGCCCGAAGGCGACTGATGCTGTAGCAAATGCGAGTGCCCACACAGTCTATATATAGCGAAGTGACGGCGGAGGGCTGACACTGCATCAGGGGTGTGCGTGAATCTATGGTAGCTTGACAGCTACACGGTTCCTCTCATATAGTGACTAGAACTGCCGGTTTTGGCATTAGTATCCCATGTATTATCATATGCCGCCAATGCGCTCATCGCATGCCGGCGTTGCACTTATTCACCTACTATGCGCGAGACGCTGCCCGTTGCTCCGTAAACGCGCCTCGCGGAGGTCTGTAATACCGTGACTACAGGAGAAGTCCTGCTTTTCGTGGTAGCCATTGTCGGATTTGGCGTGGTTCCCGGTGCTGCTATTGGATATTTCTATGCCAAGGAGCAGGTACAGCGCAAACACGAAGAGCAACTGCGCGAGCAGAAAGAAGTGGCAGAGGCGCGGCTGATGGAGTTGCAGCGGCAGCAACGCGATGCGCTCCGTGAGTCGAAAGAAGAGACGGCAAAGATCCGTCTGTCCCTGGAGAGTGAGGCGCGCGAACGGCGCCAGGAGATGAAACGGCAGGAGCAGCGGCTGCAGCAGAAGGAGGAGACACTCGACCGAAAGACGGATGGGTTGGAGAAGCGGGAGCGTGCGCTGGCGCAACGGATGCAGGAACTCGACGCGGCGCGGGCGCAGGTGGAGGAACTGCGTGGGAAGCGCGTGGCCGAGCTGGAGCGCGCCGCGCGTATGAGCGTGCAGGAGGCGCGCGCCGAGTTGATGCAGGCAGTAGAGGAGTCGGCGCGACGCGAGGCGGCGCAACGGGCACGGGAGATCGAGGCGCAGGCACGCGAGGAAGCCGACGCGAAGGCGCGCGAGATTATCACGCTGGCGATCCAGCGCTGTGCATCGGATCAGGTGTCGGATATTACCATCTCAGTCGTGCCGCTGCCAAACGACGATATGAAGGGACGCATTATCGGACGTGAGGGGCGCAACATCCGCGCGCTGGAGGCTGCGACGGGTGTCGATCTGATCATCGACGATACGCCGGAAGCGGTCATCTTGTCAGGTTTCGACCCGGTGCGGCGCGAGATCGCGCGGATCGCGCTGACGAAGCTGATTTTGGATGGGCGCATCCATCCGGCGCGTATCGAGGAAGTGGTGGCGAAGGCACAGCAGGAAGTGGAGAATGTGATACGCGAGGAGGGCGATCGCGCCTGCATGGAGGCGAACGTCACCAATCTGCCGCCGGAGCTGGTGAAGATGATTGGGCGGCTGCACTTCCGCACGAGCTACGGTCAAAATGTGCTAAACCACTCAATCGAAGTATCGGTGCTGGCGGCGACGATCGCGGCTGAGCTGGGCGCGGATGTGGCGGTGTGTAAGGTGGCCGGACTGCTGCACGACCTGGGCAAGGCAATTGACCAGGAGGTGGAGGGGCCACACATGCTGATCAGCGGCGAGATCGCGCGACGCTTCAATCGCTCGCCTAAGGTGATCCACGCGATTGTGTCGCATCATGCGACGGAGGCCGAGCCACAATCGCTCGAGGCGGCGATTGTGCAGGCGGCAGACGCCATCTCGGCGGCGCGGCCGGGCGCGCGGCGCGAGACAATCGACCTCTACATCAAGCGGCTGGAGATGCTGGAGAGCATCGCCAACTCGTTTGTCGGCGTGGAAAAGTCGTTTGCGATCCAGGCGGGGCGTGAGGTGCGCATCATCGTCAAGCCGGAAGAGGTAGACGAAGATTCCGCGTCACAGCTTGCACGCGATGTGGCGCGCCGGATCGAAGAGAGCATGGATTATCCGGGGCAGATCAAGGTCTGCGTGGTGCGCGAGACACGCTCGGTCGATTACGCGAAGTGATATAGACCGCTCCCCTCTCCTCTGTGGGGGAGAGGGGAGCGTGTGATGGAAGGTGTGGCGCCAGGGGTGTGCCCGACGCTGAAGAGTTGGAACATGGCTTGAGGCAGCGTCTAGAAGCTCGCTCTTGTGCTAACACTCCCGGGCTGATGCAGTGTGCGACGTCAAAGAGATGTGGGGGAGAATGCGCCTGCTATGACGAACACAATCGATCTGCATACGCACTCGACGGCGTCGGATGGGCTCTACCCACCGGCGGAGTTGCTGCGGCTGGCGCATGACGCCGGGCTGCAGACGATCGGCCTGGTGGACCACGATACGACCGGTGGGGTGGTCGAGGCGCTGGCGGCGGGCAAGGCTCTGGGCGTCGACGTGGTGCCAGGGATCGAGGTGAATACTGATCTGCCGAATAAGCGAGGCGAGGCGCATATGCTCGGCTATTTCGTCGAGTATGAGCGGGCGGAGTTCCAGCGCAAGCTGCAGGCGCTGCGCGATGCGCGAGAGCGGCGTGGCGAGCGTATGGTGGAGCGTCTGCGAGCGCTGGGGTTAGACGTGACATGGGAACGGGTGCGCGAGCTGGCGCAGGGCGCTGTGGGTCGCCCACATGTGGCCCGCGCGCTCATCGAGAAGGGCTATGCCACGAGCGTCAGCGACGCCTTCGACAAGTATCTGGCGCCGGGTAGGCCGGGGTATATCCCGCGATTCAAGCTGTCGCCGGAAGATGCCGTGCGCCTGATCGCAAGCGCGCGTGGTGTGCCAGCGCTGGCGCATCCGGCGGGAATTCCTGAGCTGGAGGAGCGGGTGTTGCCCTCGCTGGTGCAGGCGGGACTGCAGGGGCTTGAATGTTACTACGGCCAGTATGACGAGGAGACGGTGGCGCGGCTGCTGGCGCTGGCGGATCACTATGGATTGGTGCCGACCGGCGGCAGCGACTACCACGGGCCGAACATGCACCCGACGCCGCTCGGTGGGCGTTACGTGCCGGAGTCGTCGCTGGAGCGGCTGCGGCAGGTGGCCGAGCGCAATCATGAGCAACCGGCCCCCGCGTTTGAATTGCCGGAGCCGGTTCAGGCAGGGGAGTGATAGTGCCATAGATGGGAGATGGGAGATGGGCGCCAGCCCACGATAGAGCGTTGCCCAGCGGTGTGAAGGGGGGCGGATAATGGCTGGCGCTGCACCGGTGGATTTCGATGCGCTGTGGGACTATACGCTCTGGGACTATGAGCAGCCTGCAGTATCTGAGGCACGCTTTCGCGCGATACTGCTCACGCTGGAACGAGAGAAAGCGGCTCGCGATGAATCTTCTTGCTCTTACCGGGCCGAAGTTGAGACGCAGATAGCGCGTGCGCAGGGATTGCAGGGCGCGTTTGTGGCCGCTCACGCAACGCTGGATCACGTGGCGGACGCGCTCGATGAGGCACGACCCCGGACGCGCATCCGCTACCTTTTAGAGCGCGGACGAGTCTGGAACTCGGCAGGAGCGCCGGAACGCGCTTATCCGTTTTTTGAGCAGGCGTGGGAGCTGGCGCAGCAAGACGATGCCGAGCGCTTCTATGCTATCGATGCCGCCCATATGCTCGCGATTGTCTCGTCTGCGGACCAGCAGATCGCCTGGAGTCGGCGGGCGATCGACCTTGCCGAGCAGGCGCCGGATGGGCCAGTGCGCTGGTGGGCAGCCTCGCTCTATAACAACCTGGGGTGGACCTATCACGGTATGGACGCCTATGAGGGATCATTGGCGTGTTTCCAAGCGGCGCTGCCCTGGTGAGAAGCGCGAGGAAAAGTGCGTGATATTTGGGTTGCGCGCTGGAATATTGGGTACGGCTTTCGCTCGTTAGGGCGGTATGCGGAGGCGCTGGCTCTGCAGCAGGAGTTGCTGGCGGAGCAGGAGCATAGCGGCGAAACACCTGATAGCTACGTCTGCGAGGAGGTCGGGGAATGTTTGCTGGCACTGGGGCATGCGGAGGCGAGCAAGAGCTATTTCGCAGCGGCATATGGGATACTGGCAGCGGATCCCGCAACCAGCCCGGCAGAGGCTGAGCGGCTGGAACGCCTTCGGCGGCTCAGCGGGGCGACCACCCCGGTAGATGCTACAGGAGCGACAGGCGAATAGTACACTGGCATGGCGTCACTGCTCTCCAGTGAAATAATGCGCACGGTTGATAGAGATGTCCCCTTTCTGAACCATTGACAGATTGACTGCAACTCTCTACAATAGCTGGGCTTTAGAAAAGGGGTTACATGAACGGTCAGAAACACCTCTCTGCCAACTGGCGTACTGGTCTACATGTTTTGTTTGCTGTTACGGTGCTCAATTATCTGGCGCAGATTCCCTATTATTTCCACTTCTATGGGGTCTATCATGTGGCACCTGCGCCGGTAGGCGTGCTGCTTTTGGCGCTCACGTTCGCCTTGTTTCTTGCGGGCTATGTCTACACGCTTCGGGGTCATCGGTTTGGCGGGCCTATCCTCTTCGGGTTCCTCGTCCTTGAGTTTGGCTTCTATCTACTGCACAACGTCTCTGGGGCGTTTCTTCACGATCTCCCAGTGAACGATCCGCTCTTTCTGGTCGTATCGCTCATCGGCTATGTCAATACGCTCGTCGCCCTTGTCTACCTCATCCTGATGCTCAAGGATCGTAAGCTCTTCCTGGTATAACAACCGCCGGCATGGTACGAGCGAGATGGGATTGCGCCAGCTGCCTCCCTGATCCAACGGTTGCTATTGTTGGTAGCATCCCGTTGCCGGTCTGCACGTGTACCCGTGCACGCGTGCCTTTCGCTGCCAGCACTTGGGTGGGGTGACAGCGAAAGGCACGCGTGCGCTAGTGCGCCAGACCTGTTCCAGCCTGCGTGTGTATGCCCGTAATGAGGGAGCTACGATGCGAAGTAGTTTGCCCCCAGCTTGGCGCTCTTCAGATTTACTTCGAGGGGGTCACCCTGCTGTATTCCCCAGGCGACCAGCATCTTCCCACGTCGTTCCAGCTCCGCCGCGTAGTCGCCCCCCTGATAGAGCGAGGGATCGGGGCGCGAGGCGGTCAGTTCATCAGCCGTGCCCAGATAGAGCACCGCGTCTGCCAGCTCCGCCCGCGTGGTTGCAGTTATGCCAGTAGTGCTGGGAATCGTTTCAGCTCCCAACGACGTTCCGGCGAGCGTGATCAGCGATGGCCTGTCCCACGATGCAATTTGCTTGGCCTGCGCACTGGTATCCCCTGGGGGAACGATGAGAACGTCGATGGTGAAGAGGCTATTGGGATGCCGGCGGTCAATCTGGGTAGCCACATTGAAGGGTGCTTTATCGGGCGGCTGGCGGGGATCACCCTCGCCATGCATACCATGTAGTAAGTGACCGGTGCCAGCGATAAGCAGCGCGCGGCGTTTCTTCTGCAACACCTCGCGCTCAACCACATCCGCGAAGTATGTGTCACGTTGCAAGACGAAGTTGCCCCAGTCGTCAAGGTGTTGCACCTTCATCCAGTCAATGGGCGGGTCGCCCAGCAACACGCGCAGGCGCTGCGATGGCCCCAGCATCATGTTTACCCCACGCACCGTACGAAAGAACTGTTCGTACACGGGCGCGTCCCAGACGGCGTTGGCTCCTGTGATGGTCGTGTTGCGCCAGACCTGACGTAGCTCGGCGTTGGCGACCGGCTGACCCGAGATGAAGCGGTCCACGATGTCCTGGTAGCGCGCATTGCCAAACTCAACGACGATATCGTTGATCGTGCCGGGCAGCGCCGGGTGGTGGAGCAATGCCTGGATGAAATCGTGTTCTTCCTGCAGCAGGTGAGCCTCCCCAAGCCCAATCAGTGGGTATTTGCTCGCCGCACCGAGGACAGCCTGTAGCGCGCCTTGCGTGCGCGGAGACGTCGTGCCTGGGGCAGCAAGTGCCGGGTAGTTAGTGGCGGTGAGCCCCAGTGTTGCCAGCGCCGCCGTAGCAGCGCTGTAGCCGAAGAATGCACGCCTTGATGTTACGTTTTTGTTTGCCATGATCGTCTCTCATTCTCACGTCACAAAAGAATAGTTATCGTGCCCCAGCCCGCTGTGCGGATTCCTCGCGGTGCATAAACCAGAGGTACCCGTCCTCCAGACCTGGTTCGACCGGGGTCGCCTGTGTCTGCTCGACCGGATCGCCTACGATGCGGTACTCCGTTGTGCTGCCCATGTTTCGCATGGAAACGACTGTGCACCTGCCGGCCGGTTTGGGTCCGTTGGTAGTAACAAGCCAGACCTTGCCATATGTTTCCTGGAGCATCTGCGCAATGGTGCCCTGGAAGATCGCCTGTCCGCTTTTCATGACTGCGACCTTCTGGCACGTCTGGGCAATGTCTTCGACGATGTGCGTGGAGAGCAGCACGGTGCGCTCGCCCGCCAATTCGGTGAGCAGGTTGCGGAAGCGGATGCGCTCTTCGGGGTCAAGACCCGCCGTGGGTTCATCGACGACGAGCAATTTCGGATTGTTGAGGAGTGCCTGTGCGATGCCTACTCGGCGTTTCATGCCCGTTGAGTAAGTTTTTAGCTGACGCCTGGCGACGTGGGTGAGCGCAACCATATCGAGCAACTCCTCAACGCGCCGCCGCCGTGCCTTGCGATCGTCCAGCCCTTTGAGAATGCCAATATAGTCGAGGAATTCGCGCGCGTTCAGGTCGGGATAGACCCCCAGATCCTGAGGTAAGTAGCCCAGCATCAACTGGATGGCGTGGCGGCCATGATCGGTAGTGGCGTCATGCGAGCCTACATGGATGCTACCGCCGGTCGGTTGCAGAATGCCCGCGAGAATGCGCATGAGCGTCGTCTTTCCCGCGCCGTTGGGCCCTAGCAGCCCAAACATGCCGCTGGGAATGGTCAGATCGAGGTGAGTGAGCGCATGTACGTTACCACGGTAGACTTTATCAAGCTGGCGAATGGTGATATCCATGTCGGTCCTTTCTCGGCTCGCGTCGCCTGGGAGGAGGCACGTTGAGTGTGTTGTGCTTGTGCATGTGTGGAGTGGAGGCTAAGGCCGTTTGGGCAGTTTGTGATGCGCCGTGGGGGAGTGTGTCGTCGATCTGTCTCCAGGCGCGCAGATCCTATTACTGGGTCTGCCGCCAGCTGAGATAGCTGCTCAGTGCGAGCATGATCAGGAGTGACAGGCTCAGCAGCAGCAATAAACTCTCTACACCCTGAAAGGCAGTTGCGTGATCAGCATGAAACAGCGTGAGACCAAAGAAACCCTGGCTCATGTAGCCGCCTGCCGGTGTGAGGAGCGTTGCGCTGATCGTCGGGATGCTTTTGGGTCCATAGAGATTGCCCCAGAACCAGTAGCCCAGAAATAGGAACTGGTAGAGCGGACCCCAGATCACTGCGGGTATGGCGATGGAGCACGCGCCGACAAAGAGCATGCACGGCACGACAATCGCGGCGAAGGTCTCCAGCGCCAGCGGCAACACCAGAAGATTGCTGGTCTCTAGCAGAATGACGCCGATGCCCAGGCAATAGAGCACGCAGATCGGTAACCAGGTTGCGAGCGTGCATCCCAGATATTTCCCAAAGAGACGCTCGGTTAGTGAGCCTGGCGTGGACGTCAACAACTCCTGTGTCTTCGTGCGGCGATCCCGAGGCAGGCGATCTGCGATCAGAATGCCTGCGGCGATGGGTAAGACGTAGTTGATAAAGTTCGTCCAGATGACGACGCATTGCAGAAGCGGAGTATTCTGCATATGCATGACCGAGTCGAGGAGACCAGGGGAACGGCTGAATAGGCCCGCGACCAGTAAAACGGTCAGAAACTGGATGATCCAGAGGATAGGGCGGCGCATCTGCATACGAAATTCATAGGTGAACGCGCCCACGAAGACTGCGAGTTTCATTCTGCTTCACTCATTCCTTTCAGGAGACCTTCGGTATTACGCAAGAGCAGCCAGTTGATGGGTACGAGCAGGAGCGCTGTGAGCAGGAGCACGATGTGGCTGCTGAGCCAGTAGGATGCGTCGGGGCTGAGCGTGGTCGAAAAAAGCATGATTGGCCGGAGCCAGGGGGTCTTCTCGGCGATATTGCCCAGGAAGAGCGCTTCGATGATCCAGATGATGGCGAGCAGTGCGCTGCTCGCCGTGCGGCTGTGTGTGAGGAGCGCCAGAAAGAGGCCAACGGCAACGAACCAGAGGAGGGGGACCAGCCAGATCATCTGGGTTGCGAGTACTTGAAGAGGCATGGGCCATCCCTGTATCTGCTGTGGGGGATATCCCAGATGGAAGAGTGCAATCAATCCACTAGAGAGTAACGCAATGCATGCCGACCAGCCGGTGACGCAGAAGAGGCGCCGCAGCGCCGTCATGGCATAGGAGTGGGGTAGCGTTATTTGCAGCTCCAAGGCCGGGTCATGCATACTGACGGTGGCTCCGATGACCCCCATCGCGACGGGCAGAAATATCTCTAATCCAGCGGAGAGAAAGCGGGCCGGGGAGACTCCACTCGTATACAAAAACACCCCGACGAGCGCGAAGCCCGTCATCATCAGGAGAGGCGTGAAAAACGCTAGGCGCCCAAGCAGCTTGACGTCGTAGCGCCACCTATCAAAGAGCATGAAAACCTCCGGTGCGTGTGTGTTGTATGTGTGCAAAGGATACCTGGCTTCCGCATATCTTGTGATGCGGCTGGAGTCCTGTTTCACCAGCAAGACTCTGGTCGCATTGACGAGACGACTGTATGCGGTTGTCTCAGTGCGCATGGATGCTCTACGCTGAAGCACGCGGAGGAATAGTGATGAAACGCTTCTGGCGCCCACCCCGGCGGATGCAGTGGAGGCTGACGCTTTCCTATACCCTGATTACCGTTGTGACTACCTTGCTCATTGAGTTGCTCACCTTTCTCGTGCTGCTGGCGTACTTTCTCCTCAATCAGGTGGCACTGCTGGAGAATAGCGTGCAACTGCAATCCGCGCAGGCTGTGCCCTATTTTGTGCATGGCGCTCCTGACCGTGTGGCTCTGGCAAAATGGCTTCAGGTCACCGACATCGGTCTACCGGCGGCGGCTCTGGATGCTCGAAAGCCAGGCTTTCTCGCGGTTGTGGACAACCAGGGCCTGGTGGTGGCCTCTCGCGGCAGGGCAGCACCACTTGTAGATACATCTCTCCGGACGGCGCTCTCGAATCGTGCGGCGATGAATCTCGCGGCAGCGCTACGGGGCGACAGCGGCTCGTGGAGCTTCGGCGAGCAAGAGAGTGACGGCATGCTGGTGCTTCTGGCACCCATTCAGGAGAGCAGCGGCCCCGTACTGGGAGCGCTGGTCACGAAGACCTCCCTGATCAGTAGCGCGGACCTCTTCTTGAGCTACGGCAATTTGCTGCGCCTCTTCGGTATCAACATCGTGCTTCTGACCGTTCTGGCAGGCAGCGCAGGCACGCTCTTCGGTTCAGTGACCGCCCGCAGCTTTACGCGGCGCTTCACGCGACTCTCCAAAGCTGCCGACAACTGGAGTCGCGGAGATTTTTCGGCCGCCGTCCACGATCGGTCACGCGATGAGCTGGGCGAGCTCTCCCGCCGACTCAACAAGATGGCGGAGGAGTTGCACATCCTGCTGGAGACACGCCAGCAACTGGCGACTTTGGAGGAGCGGAACCGCCTGGCTCGCGATCTACACGACAGCGTCAAACAGCAGGTCTTCTCTCTGGCACTGCAGATCGGCGCGCTCAAGGTGCTGCTCAGGCGTGATGTAGACGCGGCCGAGCAGCGTCTGAACGAGATCGCGCGTGTGGTGCATCTGGCACAAGAGGAATTGACCTCGCTGATCCATGAATTGCGTCCCGTAGCGCTTGAAGGGAAAAATCTGGCGAGCGCGATCCAGGACTTCGCAAAGCAGTGGGAGGACCAGACATGGATTAGCGCGTACGTGCGTGTGGAGGGTACGGAAGCGTCCGCACCTGGGGTCGAGGAGGCGCTGTTTCGCATAACCCAGGAGGCGCTCTCGAATGTGGCTCGGCACAGCAATGCCAAAGCCGTGCAGATTCAATTGCGTTATGAGGAAGAGAGCGTAACACTCGTGATCGCGGACGACGGGCGGGGCTTTGACATCGTGAAAGCAGAGGGGCGCGGTGTTGGTCTGCTTTCGATGCGTGAGCGCATCCAGGCGCTAGGCGGTGATATCCAGATCGAGAGTGCCACTGGCAAAGGGGCAGAGATACGTGTGCGTTGTTGCACGGGAGATGTCCAAGAGGGGAAATAGGGTAATGGCAGAAGAGATCACGCTGCTGGTGGTAGACGATCATCTCCTGGTGCGCCAGGGCATACTGGCATTTCTTGAGTTGCAGCCGGACCTGGTTGTGCTTGGCGAGGCCAGCTCGGGTGAAGAGGCGGTGAATATGGCGGCAGAGCTGACTCCTGGCGTCGTGCTGATGGATCTGATCATGCCAGGCATGGGAGGTGTGGAGGCCACACGTCAGGTCAAGCAGGTGAGTCCGCGCACGCAAGTCATCGTGCTCACCTCCTACCATGAGGACAAGTATATCTTCCCCGCGTTGCGAGCTGGCGCGATTTCCTATGTCTTGAAAGATGTGGGACCCGACGAGCTGGCCGAGACGATTCGCAAGGCCGCCAGGGGTGAATCCACCTTGCACCCACGCATTGCGCTGCGTGTTGTGCAGGAGATCCAGGGTGTGAAGCGTGAGGCGCACCTGCCCGAGACCGACCTGAGTGAGCGCGAACGGGAGGTGTTGTGCCTCATCGCCGCAGGCCGCACCAACGCAGAGATTGCTCAGGAACTGGTTATCAGCGAGAAAACGGTGAAAGGGCACGTCAGCAATATCCTCAGCAAGCTCCATATGCTTGACCGCACGCAAGCTGCCGTCTTCGCCTGGCAGCAGGGCATCGTGCGTCGGCAGGAGTAATAGGTTGGCGAGGGAATGCGGGCACGAGTTGCTGAGCGTACGCCTGCGGACGAGTGGCTTCCCTGCCTCCCTCCTCGGCGTTGACGGCGGCTACATGCAGACACGCACTATCACGTGTTCAGCATAATAGTACGTGTCCGCAGAGGTAAACGGCCGGGAGTTCAAGCGCACAGCCGCTGATTGATACCATACATGGACGTTAGATGCCGAGTGTCTGGCGGTAAGCGCGCACCGGATCGTGGAGTTGGGATATGGTCAGGTAGTGGCCCTCGGGGTCGCGCGCAAGGAATAGGCGCCCGGCGCCGTTGTCGGTGATCTCCGTGAGCACGTCGAGGCCCTTGGCCTTCCAGTCGCGCCAGATGGCCTCCACGTCGTCCACATCGAAGCCGATCTCAACGCTGCCTGCTTCAGCAGCGCGGCCCTCGGGAACCGCTGTGGCGTCTTGCAGCGCGATAGGCGTTCCGCCATCTGAGCGCAGGAAGATGAAGGTGTCGCTGGAGAACTGCGGGACAACCTCCAGGCCAAGCTCGCCGGTATAGAAAGCTTTGGCTCGTTCGAGGTCGCGGCAATAGAGCATGATCAGGACGACGCGGGTCTGCATGGTATACCTCTTTCGTGTAGCCGTTGTGGAGAGACGATCAGGCTTGCCGCTGTACGAGAATGCGCGAAGACGAAGGCGTTACCGTCGTCGTCGCGACCATCTTGGCACGCTTGGACACCAATAGGCAGTGGGACTACTCGCCGACGAGGACGAAGCCGTTGCCGTCCTAGTCCTTGAATTGTGCCTGCATCATGCCCCAGGGCTGCTGGCCACCTGCTCTGCACGTGTGCCGGTCGGGGTCTGGGCAATCCGCAACTCCTTGCCTCTTGCCGTTTGCGTGGCGCTTCGAGGCGCTCCTTGATTTTGGTAATAAGGTGCGGTCCATTCGGGGCGAATCCAAGATAACCGAGGATAGCCGTTGCACTGCTCGCGACCACAATCGCAGTGGTGAAATCCATGCTCACGCTCACTCCACTCGACAACTTCTGCTTGAGTATGTCACGCTCGCCTGCCACCTGTACAGGCTGGTAGGAGCACTGTGCTGCTGTGTCGCCAAACGAGACTGTCGCGGGGAATACGAGGTGACGTGCCATGGCGTTTCACTATATATAGCATTGGTAAGAAATTACTTACATGTCAAGAGGCAAATACGGTAAATGCGACTTTTGTTCTGGAATTGTACGTGGCGGAAGAGGTGCCCGAGGTCGCTATAATCATAGGTGCGACAGACCTCTCCCCGATGCGGGGAGAGCGGGCCGTCTGCGGCGCAGGCGCGTCACAGCACGGATGGCGACTGCGGGATGGGGGATCCCCTCCCGCGAATGGCACGTCCCGAGGCGCCATGCGTGTTTGCCCACCAACAGCGTCTTGTAACCAAAGTAAGGAGCACCGGCAGATGGCGACCAATCCGCCCAAACGGCAAGCCCCGAAGCCAAACCAATCGGTCATACAGTGGCTGCTTGATTCTGACC
>DASVOW010000635.1:0-3006 GCA_036383155.1 Ktedonobacterales bacterium | reverse complement strand
CCCTCCACAGGATTACACGCACGAAGATCACACGCAGGCGTGAGCACATTCGCTACGGAGCCGCGCGCGACACAGCCGCTGCTACTCCGCTCTCCGGCAGGTGGTGCACACAGCACGCACGCCCCGCAGGGGGCAATCACTACTGGTACCACTGCCATAGAGACGCCAAACTCATCCACTAAGATGACGTGCAGGGGAGGAGACGTGTTCCCTTGTCCAGCCTCGTCGTCCGACGAGTACGAGTTGGCATAGGACACGTCAACGCGATAGATAAGACCAGCGGAATTACCGACATGTGCCCACCGACTCTAACTGGGCTCTCTCGGTGTAAGATGTGTCTCCATCACTAACGGAAGTAGGAACGAGCCTATGAGCGAGGTAACAAACGCAATCCTGTATTATGGAAACGGCTCTGATCGGGTGCTTGAGGGCGTCAATAAGTTCTTCGACCAGGTAGAGAATCAACGTCAACGGGGCTTTGTGAGCATGGACGATCCGTCTCTACCACACGGGTGGTATGGAGGAGCAAAAATGCTCGAAGGTGAACTGGCGATTGGCGCCTTCAATTATCTTGACGTCGAGGCGCTGGTGGAGTATCTGTGCCAGCAATGTGCGAAGAACGAGCTCGATCCGAGCTCGCAACTGATTCTTCAAGAGCAATGGGAGGACCGGTTCCGCATCATCAACATTGATGACGAAATGCGCCGGCGGGGCATGCACGTGCCCGAGGCATGGTAGTAATGCATGCGTTGGCTAACCAACTACACCAGGGGGTAGGGTTTACGAGTGGTTGACATACCCGCAGTCTACCACTGCTCTACGTCGAGTCTTTAACAGGTTCTAGGCCGGATCATTGCTGTCGGGCGGGTCTACAGGCGTGTCGCCGGTTGGGCCAATGGGCAGGCTGCTGGGTAGGCGTAACTGCTTGAGCTGCGCCAGTTTGGCCATGAAGGTACGCTGGAGGGCGACGCGCTGGGCCGCAAGGAGCGCCGCGCTCTTGGCGCTGTTCTCGCGCAGGCGAGCACGCAGCGCCGCAAGCAGCCGGGCCGAAGGCGCAATTATACTGCTGCTGATTGCGGCGCGCTGCAGGGATGCAGAGCGGGTCGCAGCAGCGGGTGCGGTCGGGACCGGATTGGATGGAGTCGGTGGAGTCGGCAGCGCTGGAGTCGGATCCATCGGATCTATCGGTCCGGTCGGTGCCGGCGGCGCTGCTGTGGGTCGCAGCGCCGCCGCGGCGGCAGAGGCGGAAGGCCACGCGCTCGCCAGTACCGCCCCTGCGTGTCCTGCCGCGCGCGGTAGGGATGCCTGCTCTTCCATGGCAGACCTGTGCTCTGCCGTTTCAGCACGTGCGGGCCGGTTGGCCGCGCGCACGGCTTCGGCGGGGAGATCGCGTTCGCGCCCTACTGCCGAGCCTGCGACTGCACCTGACGCTGGTGCAATCCCCTGACCTGAATGCCCCCTCCCGCCACGCGCGCCACTCGACTGCGACCCCATGGCAGCGGCGACCGGGGACATGATAGCCAGACCAGGCAGCGTGCTTTGCTCCCTGGTGGTCTCGGGAGCCGGGAGTGCGAGACGTGCTGGTGATGCCGCAGGGGCCACATGGGTCTGGGTAGCACCCGCGGCATCCCTGGCGGCCAGCTGGCTCCGTGCCCGATCACGCTCAGCGATCATTCGACTATGTTCTGCCACCAACCGATGATAGCCCTGCAACAGTCGCTCGTGTGCCTCCAAGAGATCCTCATGCCGATTCAGCAAGTACTCGCGCTGCTCCTGCAGTTGCCCCAGGTCCCGCTCTATGTGCTGTATCTCGCGCTCCACGCTCCAGTTGTGCAGCGTGGCAGCGAGGCGGCCGGGCACCAGGAGGATGAGCACAACCAGGGCGCCGAAGGCTGCTGCACCCACCAACACCCACACCATATTGGTGGTGTACTCCAGGCCAAAGAATTCGAGCTGCTCAGTGTGCACATTCTGGAACAGGAACAGGATCAGCGTCAGGCCGAAGACGCTGAGCACGACAGAGAAGAACAGATACCGTAGCACCCACATCGCCTTGTCTCTCCGTTTCTGCTCGCCCTGAGCTCCTCCCCGATCCCCAACTCCCGAGCTACTCCTGCCCTGTACTGTGCTCTACCGTCGCTCAGGCCGGAACAGGCCAACACGTGCACCATAAGCGTTGTCACGATCCCGCCCTCATCGCGGGCATCGCCACTGACCATCGCTCGATTCATGCGGAGAATGGCACCGGCGGCCTCGGGCCTTCCTCCTCAAGAAAGGTATGACGAACGCAACGCAGGGTTGGCAACATGCTATCATACGGTGTCGCGATGCACCATTATAGTTTGATATAGTTTGACGTGCCCAGGGTTTAACGTCGGCAAGGCACAAGGGAATCATGCAGCAGCAACCAGCTTAGCATGACAGCGCTCCCTCACTGCTAACAGGCACTATATGTGACGCGGCCGCTGAACGTCTACGAATTCGAAGTTCAACAGTGTAGCACGACGCGGTATGAAACCGGGTGGACGCCTCCGTCGGTCAATTTAAATCGGAACAGGCCTGCCAAACATAAGCAGTACTGAAGATTTGCGGAAACCGCCCTTTTGTTGATATGTGTATCACTACGATGAGCATCACCTGATGGCCGGTTCCGTCAACCGGCGGCTATTTCCCACACACTATTGGGCGCCATCCTATGTCTGAGATACAAGCCGTACTTTTTGACCTTGATGACACCTTACTTAAAACCGCCAAAATTAAGTGGGACCATCATAAAGCTGTTGCCGCTCAATATGGCATCGAGTTGACAGACGAGACGCTTACCCGGTACTGGGGAATGCCCTTCGACGAGATGATTGGCCATCTCTACAATCATGTCGATACGCTTGAAAACATGCGAGCAGCAAATCGGGTCCTCGAACCTCAGTTCCCCAAACAGATTCATGATGATACCCTGGAGGTGCTGAGCAAGCTTACGCTCCATGGCATTGTAGCCGGGGTAGTCAC
>DASVOW010000634.1:0-2637 GCA_036383155.1 Ktedonobacterales bacterium | reverse complement strand
GTCGTCGCGTCGTACTCAAATGAGCGCGTGTCGGTGATGATGCCCGCCAGCAGACATTTGGCGGCGTCGCGGGAAATCGCCACGCCACGATTCAGCAGGAAAAGGGTGAGCAACTCGGCGGTGGCAGCGGAGAGTGGGTCGATGATGGTGACCTGCCCGCAGCCGGCCGAGGTGATGTGGTGGTCGATGTTGAGGATGGTGGCCGAGTCAAAGAACGCTTTGTGGCGAGTATAGAGCGCACCGTAGCGGCTCAACTCACCGGCATCCAGCGCCACCACGAGATCGAATCGCTCATCTGGTAGCTCGGTGACGACGCCTTCGCGTCCAGGCAGGAATGTGTACTTGGAGGGGACGGGATCGGCACAGGCGACGATACACTCCTTGCCGAGCGGGGCGAGTGCGTGGGCCAGCCCCAGCGCCGAGCCCAGCGCATCAGGATCAGGATGCTCGTGGGCAAGCAGCACGATGCGGCGCGCACGCTCTATCAGACGCCATGCCGCCTCAGCGTGCTCGGCGTCGATGCCATCGCTCAGTATGTTTGCGAGTGATGCTCGTTGCTCGTCTGTCAATGCCATGGCTGGCTCATTGCGCATCTCCCTGTTGCCCGTCTCCATATGGCATCCTCTCAATAAAAGCGGTGGGGCGATACGCTGCGCGCCACCAGTGTTACCGGGTGCTACGCGTCGTTATCGCCCCGCCTGTTATTGGTTCACTATTCGTCGGCGGTGGAATCCGCCGGTGTATTGTAGGCGTTTTGTGGTTTGTCACCTGCTGTCGCCGCGGCAGCATTGGGCGCACTGACCTGATTGATGAGGTCGAGCACGTGGACTCCGCGCGCGATTGATTCATCCAGCCGGAACGAGATATCCGGTGTATGGCGCACGTTCAGGCGCTGAGCGAGCTCGTGACGCAGGAAGCCGCTAGCGTGATCCAGGCCGGCGAGCGTGGCGCGCTGCTCCTGCTCACTGCCCATCACGCTCACAAAGACTTTGGCATGACTTAGATCAGCCGAGACTTCGACACCTGTGATGCTTGCAAAGCCTACGCGCGGATCTTTCATACGTGTATGTATCAGGTCGCTCAACTCCTGGGCGATGACCTCGCCGAGCTGATCCTGACGCCAATTCTTTGCCATACGACACCTCCGGCGAATGTGGCCGGCGATCCACCTCGCCCGCCACGCACGGTGGGGAATAGCCCCACCACACCGTTCATACTCTCCAGCATACGACTTGAAGGCAAGGAGAGCCAACCATCAGGACGGACAGGATATGCCTGCCTTGCCTCCAGAAAAGACGATGCGGCGGCGCGAGACCTCGTCGCCTCGCGTCGCCGCTCGACCTCACCTACGGACGTCTACACGCGTACCATGCTATAGGCCTCGACGAGGTCGCCAACCTGCATGTCGTTGTAGTCCTCCAGGAGGATACCGCACTCGAAGCCCTGAAGCACTTCGCGTACATCATCTTTGCCACGACGCAACGATTCGATCAGACCGGTGAAGACGACCTTGCCGCCGCGATCTACACGAACCTGCGCCGAGCGCACCAGCTTGCCATCGGTTATGCGACAGCCCGCGATGAGGCGCTTGCCCGCCTTGAAGAGTTGGAGCACTTCGGCGTGTCCGTCGACCTGCTCACGATAGACCGGCTCGAGCAGACCCTTGAGGGCTGCTTCGATGTCATCCACCAGCTTGTAGATGACATTGTAGCTGCGGATATCTACCCCTTCATTGGCGGCGACGCGCTGTGCCGGGCCATCTACCTTGACGTTGAACGCGATGATGATCGCCTTCGACGCCGCCGCCAAATGGACGTCGGTCTCGCTCACATTGCCGACCGCGTCGTGAATCAGCCGGACTTTGAGGTTTTCATCGCCGACGCGCGACAGCGCGTGCTTGAGCGCTTCAAGTGAACCCGACACATCACCCTTTATGAGCAAGTTCAGTTCCTTGACCGTTCCCTCTTGCATTTGCATATAGAGGGTATCAAGCGAGACGTTGCCCTGAGCCTCCGCATGGGCAGCGGCACGGCGGCTTTCCGCGAGCGCACGCGCGGCCTTTTCGTCGGCCACGACTTCGAGCCGGTCACTGGCGGCGGGAACCTCAGGCAAGCCAAGGATGCCCACCGGAGTGGCGGGTCCGGCACGCTTGATACGCTTGCCGGTGTCGTCGAACATCGCGCGGGCCTTGCCGTAGATCGAGCCGACCACGATGGTGTCGCCCAGCTTGAGCGTTCCCTCCTGGATCAGCACGGTTGCGGTGGGGCCGCTGTTCCTATCGAGACGGGCCTCGATGATCACGCCGCGTGCGGGCCCGTTTGGATTGCTCTTGAAGTCTTCGACATCGGCGACCAGCAGGAGCATCTCCAGCAACTCGTTGATGCCAATATTCTTCTTGGCGGACACCGGCACACAGATCACATCGCCGCCGTACTCTTCGATGACGACGCCACGATCTGCGAGCTGCTGCTTGACACGATCGCCATTGGCGCCGGGCTTGTCGATCTTGTTCAGCGCGACCACGATGGGCACCTGGGCAGCGCGCGCGTGGTCGATGGCTTCGATCGTTTGTGGCATCACGCCGTCGTCGGCGGCTACCACGATGACGGCGATATCCGTCACCTGAGCGCCGCGCGC
>DASVOW010000633.1:0-6939 GCA_036383155.1 Ktedonobacterales bacterium | reverse complement strand
GAAGAACTCCTCCTCCGTCACTTCCTTCGCCTCCGTATGGTGGCTGATGAATATGATCTTCACGTTGTTATACTTCGTGCGAAGGAAGCGCACCATCCAGAAGTAAAAGCTCCGCGCGATATACTTCTCGAACTCCCCCATCGATCCACTCACGTCCATCATCGCTATGACGACGGCGTTGCTTTGGTACTTGATCGTCGGCTCCCACGTCTTGAAGCGCAGATCCTCATTCTTGATCTCACCAAAGTGCGCATCGCCCTTCACCGCGTTGCGCTTGATGTTCTCCAAAATCGTGCGCTTCTTATCCAAATTGGCGAGCGGCCCAACCTTGCGCACATCCGTGAAGCGCACCGCCTCGCTCTCCATCTCCGCCATCTTCTTCTCTTCGAGGAATGGCAGCCCCAGATCCTCAAAGATCATCGCGGCCAGCTCGTCGAGCGTCACCTCGGCCTCGTAGTAGTCCACCCCCGGCTCCTGCCCGGCGTCTCCCCGCTTGCCTCGACCCTGCCGTGGTTCGGAGGCCACCACATCGCCCACCTTGCTCTTGCCCTCACCCTCGCCCGCATGCTGCTGGCGGCCCGGATCGAAGCGAAAGCGATACTCGTCGAGCGAGCGGATCGGCACCTTGAACATCTTCTTGCCATCGGAGAGAATGATGCTCTCCTCGCTCACAATATCCGCCAAGTTCTTCTTGATCGCCTCGCGGATCTTCTGCTTATGCCGCTCCTGATCGATGCTGCCCTTGCGATGCAGAGACCAGTCATGCTGTGAAATCGATGCGGTATACATGAGTGCTTCTCCAGTAGGTGCAGCTCACGAATGTGATCACACCCAAACGCCGCCCCCTCCCCCCTACAACGGAGAGAGGGAGGAGGAACACCCGCCCGTTACGGTTCTTACCGTAACGGGATGGCGCGTCGCCTAGCGGTTCAGCAGCGAGCCGACGTACTTCAGCAGCTCGTTGGCACACACCGGGCAGTAGCCATGGTCAGTGATCAAGCGATTGACCACCTCGTTCGACTTCTTCAACTGCTCGGCGTCCGGCGTCTTCGACGACGTCGTGATCTTCACCACGTCGCGCAGATCGGCGAAGAGCTTCTTCTCGATTGCTTCCTTGAGCCGCTCATGGCTCGTATACTCGAAGGTCAGGCCCCGCCGCGCCAGCGACGAGATGCGAATCAAGATCTCCTCGCGGAACGTCTTCTTAGCGTTCTCGGTGATCCCGATCTGCTCCTCGATTGAGCGCATCAGCTGCTCGTCGGGCTCCATATCCTCTTCCGTGATCGGATCACGCAGCTTCGTCTTGTTGCAATACGCCTCGACGTTGTCCAGATAATTATTCAGCAGAGTCCGCGCCGACTCCTCGAACGAATAGACGAACGCCCGCTGCACCTCTTTGCGCGCATACTCATCATACTCTTTGCGCGCCTCGTTGATGAAGTTCAGATAGCGCTCGCGCTCCTCGCGGGTGATGCCGGTATGCTGATCCAACCCATCGCGCAGCGCCCGCAGCGCATCGATCGGATTGATGCACGTCGCCTGGTCACGCACCAGCGCGCTCGACAGCCGGTTGATGACATAGCGCGGCGAGATGCCATCCATCCCCTCGCGCACCGCCTCCTCCTGCAGCTCCTTGATATCCTTCTGCTTGAACTCCTCTTGGTCCTCGCCGTCATACAGCTTGAGCTTCTTCATCAGGCTCATTCCGGCCTTCTTCGACCCTTCGAGCCGCGTCAGAATGGCAAACGTGCTGGCGACGCGCAGCGTATACGGCGCGATATGCACATTGTTCAGTGCGCTCTGCCCCAGCAGCTTCTCATAGATCTTCACCTCATCGCTGACACGCAAGTTATAGGGAACCTTCACCAGGATGATGCGATCTTGAAGTGCTTCCGATTTGCGGTTGCCGACGAACGCCTGATACTCGCTCTCGTTGGTGTGGCTGACCACCACCTCGTCGGCATAGATCATTGCGAAGCGCCCAGTCTTGATGTTCTGTTCCTGTGAGAGCGTCAGGAGGACATAGAGAAACTTCTCGTCCACCTTCAACATCTCCACGAACTCCATCAAGCCGCGATTAGCGATATTCAGCTCACCGTCGAAGCGATACGCGCGTGGATCGCTCTCCACACCCACCTCGCCGATGGTCGAGAGGTCAATGCCACCCACAAGCTCCGAGATATCCTGAGACTTGGGATCCGACGGTGTGAAAGTACCAATGCCCGACCGCTGCTTCTCGCTAAAGACCATGCGCTTGACCGGCACATCCTCGATCTTGTTGTTATACTTGTTCTCCAGCAGCCAGCGGCACTGCGGGCACAGGTCACCCTCGATGTACAGGCCAAATTCCTTCTCCACGTCGCCGCGCAGCTCAGGCGGGATGAGGTGCAGCGGCTCCTCGTGCATCGGGCATTCTTTAATGGCGTAGGCGGCCCCTGTGTCAGTCTTGGTATACTCTTCCATCCCACGCTTGAGCAGCGTCACGATTGTCGACTTACCACCACCAACCGGACCCATCAGCAGCATGATGCGCTTGCGCACTTCGAGTCGCTGCGCCGCCGAATGGAAGTACTCGACGATCTGCTGCAGCGGCTTCTCGATGCCAAAGATCTCGCCCTCGAAGAATTTGTAATGGGGCTCGCCCAACCGATTCGTCTCCGACCCGGCGGCCGTAATCATGTTGTAGATGCGCTCGTGCGAGAGTTGCGCGACGGCAGGCTGGCGTGTGGCGATCTCAAAATATTGGGCGAAGGTTCCCTCCCATGCCAGCGCCCGCTCACGCTCGCGATACTCTTCAAGCCGCTTTACCAGATCCATGTGTTCTCTCTCTTCCCAACCTGCCTGGCAGTGGAGACACCGCGTCGTCCGCGCCTCCGACTGTATGTGTGCCTGCAATGTGTACGAACATACCGCGTACACGGTAGAAGAACTGGATATGCCGCTCTCATGCTTGACATACCCCATGTGCCCTGCGCATCGTGCGCCGCGAGTCGCCGTGTTCTCAAATCGCCATACACCTCATCAGTGGACGGGATGGCGACACTACGGCAGTGATTCAGTGCCTGTGTGAGCTCGAACGATATGCAAAATACAGGTGCGACTACATCGTCGAGAATACCGTTCGATTGGAGACGCCCGCACTCATGAATCGAGGGTGCTCAAGGCGCTCCTGCGGTTACCGCTGAAAGAAGCTAGACACCAGGGGCCATCGCTCTACCGTAAACCATCAGGCGTGCGCCACACAGGAGGAATGTGGGCAGCTCATACGCGTGAAGCTTCGGGTGCGCTCATCCACGAGCGCGAGACGGCGCAGTATCTCCCCTTCTCGGGACGCTTGTAACCGGGCACTCGCTTGCCATACCTCTTTGCCCAAGTGGGCAGAGAGCCCATAGCTCACGGCACACGGCGGGGAGGAGTGGACGTGGGCTCGCGCGGCATATAGTGCAGTGTCGCGGTTAACACGCGAGCGGACGCTGTCCTCCGCCTGCCAGGCGGAGTGACTCGGGAATACGAGAAGCCAAACGCATAGAGCCGCTAGCGGCTCTATGCCAGCCGCCCGGAGTACCCGGTATCGCTAAGACTTGACAATCTTCAGTTGGAAAATGCGGACAAACAAAGCAACGCTGCTGCCATACATTTCCTGCTCAAGACCCCTCATGACGAGATATCAAGCATTTTGCACATTGCGTGCCAAGTTGTCCCTTGCCGACGGCTTTGCACTTCGCATGTTGCTATGACGAAGCACATACCGGCTCTGGTACCTACCTCAACAATACCCCCACGGACTTACTCAACGTAAGGGGTGTAAATAGGCTACCACACGCAACCGCCAGACGCAAGAGGTAGAGGTGCAATTGTTCTATTTTGTTCTAACTCGTCGTCGACGACATCTTCACAATGTCATGCCCGTCGCCCCAGGTGATATGCGCTCGATCTGCGCCAGGTGATCCAGATCGTGATAGATCGCCAACAGCACCCACCCTCTCAAGCTCAGGTCGCCAAAGAACGTGGACGAGCGCTGCGCGGAGAGATCCGCACCGCTTGGGATCGCCTCGATGAACCCCACCAACCGCTCTGTCGCCGCGCTCAGCTCGCGTATCAGATCATCGCGCGCGATATCCTGCCGCGCCAAATCGCCCAGCCCACGCACCATCACGTCGAAATGTTCGCGTCGCCCAATCAGGCGGCTCATGTGCAAAAGGTACCAGTTCTGCGTAGCAATCAGATGGCTTATAGCCTCCGTCGCCGACCAGCGATCCTCATCAGGCTGCGCCTCCTTATAGTGTGGCGGTCGCGTCCAGAGCTGCTCCTGCGTCCACTGCTCCACAAGCTGTTGGAGCTTGCCGCGTGTCACGCGTAGTCCTTGTGCCAGCTCACTCAGCGTATACACCGACGACTGGCCCTCCATATCGCCATTCCCGTCAATCAATTGCGTGCGAAGAGCGACCAACGCTTCATAGGTGAGTAGCGCCATTGCTTGCCTCCTCGGCCCGCCCGTTTCCGTAGATCGCAGTCCACTTCTATGTACTATACACTACGCAATACGATGGCTGGGAATGGTCTATGGAATGGTACAATGAGCACGATGCAACGGTCCTATGCCAGCGTATGCCAGCCAGCCGTCGCACACCCCCAGACACCATACTTTCATACAGAAATATTTGGAGACGCTATGCTCAACCAGTTGCGCGGCCGCAACCTCACTCACATCGGCTGCACCTTCGGCATCATACTTGGCATGACCATCGGCATGTTCGTCGCCATCGCCATATTTGATCTCGTGCAGTCCGCCTCCGCGCCCACGCTCGCGTTTTTCACCCTCGTCGGCGTCACAGTCGTGCTCGGCGGCCTGGGCTTCTATCTGGGCGCTCGCCTCTCTCGCCCTAGTTGACGCCGCCCTCCGGCCCATCTTCTATCTACCTGCCTGCTCGCATCAAACCCGGCACTGCTGTGGTTCGTAGTCCTTTGGAAGCTTCAGTGGCACGATCCTACGTCGTCATTGGACGCCGAGAGCCGAGATGAAACGAGGAATAGTAATGAACTCGCAATACCCGCAGCAGCAATATCCACAGCAACCCGGCCAGCAGCCCTACCCACAGCAGCCCGTACCGTTCAACCACGCGCTGGTCACGTCCGCGTTCGAGCTGCCCGGCGTCACCATCGTGCGCAACTATGGCATCGTGCGTGGCATCATCGTCCGCTCGCGCAGCGTCGTGGGCAACATCGGCGCGTCATTCCAGACACTCTTTGGGGGCAACATCTCCATCTACACCGAGCTCTGCGAGCAGGCGCGCCGCGAAGCCTATGAGTTGATGATCCAGCATGCCGCCGAGCTTGGAGCCAACGCCATCATCGGCGTACGCTACGACGCCACCGAGATCACCCAGGGCGTCAGCGAGGTGCTCTGCTACGGCACAGCCGTCACCGTCGCCCAGAAGGCCCAGTAACCCGACTGCCATCCATCACAGGTCGCCAAGAGGCAGTGTGGCCGTGGCTGGAGCCGTGCGCCGTGCGCGCTGCCCACCGCTAAGTGCGGTGGCGACAAAGAGACGGCGATGCGACGGCGACGGCCCCTGCGTCCGCAACGCCGCCAGGTGAATAGGTGTGCCGTACCCGGCATTTTCATTCCAGCCAAACGCCGGATACTGCTCGTGTAGCGTTGCCATCAGCGCGTCGCGATGTACCTTGGCGATCAACGACGCTGCTGAGACCGCAGGCACCTGTGCGTCCGCTCTCACCATACAGCGCACGCGCCCGCTGCGTTCGGCTGGCGCTGGCGGGCGCACCTTGCCGTCCACCACATACTCATCGGCATCGAGCCGCGCGATCAACCGGCGAAACGCCTCGCGATTCGCCCACCCGATTCCCTTCGCGTCGATCACCTCGACCGACATCTCGATCAACTCCACCGCCAGCGCCAGCGCGCGCAGCCGCTCTGCCAGCTGGGCACGCCGCGCCCGGGGAACCGTCTTGGAGTCGCGCAGGAAGCGAGCGAGCGGCCCAAGCTGCTCGACGACATCCTCAGGCAACACCACCGCTGCCGCCACCAGCGGACCCGCCAGCGCTCCCCGTCCCACTTCGTCGAGCCCGCAACGTCGCGACATGGGCATCACATCGCCATCGAGCAACGTAAGTTGTGCTGGTTGGCCATCCTGCTTGCCCTGTTCCCCGTCCGCCATCGCTCCTCCACTTTGCGCCACCGCTACCACACGACGTGCATACCGCAAAATGCGGAGGCCCACCCGATCTATTCACATGAATCAATCGGAGTGCCTCCGCACGGCGACCGGAACCGGCCTGCGCCAGAGCAGAGCAACGCGCGCCAACGCGACGGAAACGACCTCAGCAAACACCGAAAACCAGACGGCGCGAAAGCCGAGCTAGTCGCGGCGCTCCTTCAGGCGAGCCGCCTTGCCACGTAGGCCGCGCATGTAATAGAGGTTCTTGCGCCGCACCACGTTATGGCGCACCACCTCGATCTTCTCCAACTGCGGCGAATGCAGCAAGAAGCTGCGCTCGACGCCGATGTTGTGTGCGATACGGCGCACGGTGAAGGCGCGGCGCAGATGATCGCCACGCAGACGGATCACAATACCCTCGAAAACCTGGATGCGCTCGCGCGTGCCTTCAACGACTTTCACATGCACACGCACGGTGTCACCAGGCTGAAGATCAGGACGGTCGTCGCGGAGTTGCGCCTCCTCGACGGCTCGTACTAGCGTTGGCACCGACATTGTTCCACTCCTCCTGATAGAATGCCAACTGCGAGTATACCATGACGCCGCCGCCTATGCAACGCCCCAGTACAGAAGAAATGAGCTTGTACATGTTCGAGGAGTACCTGGCGCTCATCCATGCGTTCCCGCTGATATCGATCCGTGACGAAGCTCACCTGGCCGAAGCCATCGGCGTTATCGATGGACTGCTGGAACTGCCTCA
>DASVOW010000632.1:0-6120 GCA_036383155.1 Ktedonobacterales bacterium | reverse complement strand
GCCAGAGATGTGCCGCCATCCAACCCATCGTATGAATTCAAAATAGCGGCAAAAACGGCAAAGATGCGAATGGCGGTCATCGCCGCATTGCCCCGCACCGCGCCCTATGGTATACTCAGTCTGTCTAACACTTGTGAACACGAAGGGTCCGCTCGATGAAACGGGAGCGGGCAAACGTTGGGATGTTTCGCCATATTGCACCTGACGGCGAGCGCCTCTAATACTTCCCGGCGTGACGCACGAGCAAGACAACCAATTACCGGCAACACATCGGCACCCATTGCACATCATAGCTTCCTGCTTAGCGCACGCCGCCACCTCCACGCGGGATTGGACATGCGCGACAAGTTCGAAGCGTGACGGTGTAGTTCGGTGACATCGTCCAGCGAGTGTGTATCAACACTCCCAAGACCACCAACAAAGGAGGAAGCCGTCCCCCGGCTGGCGCGTGCCGAACGGCGCGAGAGACGACCGTTCATGCCAGGGCGGGGAAGCGGCTACAACGCATGGCGTTGCAGACAGAGCAAAAAGCCGAGATCATCAGCCAGTATCAGGTTCACGAAGGCGACACGGGTTCGCCGGAAGTGCAGATCGCGATTCTTACCCGGCGCATCCAGGATCTGACACAACACTTGAGCGAGAACAAGCACGACAACCACTCGCGTCGTGGCTTGCTCAAGATGGTCGGCCAGCGCCGCCGCATGCTGAAGTACCTGAACCGCACCGACCCCGAGCGCTATCGCGCGCTGATCAATTCTCTTGGTCTGCGCCGGTAAACAGTGTCGCTCCGGCTTTCGGAACGCTTCATAATCGCTTCGTGCGAGCCTCGACTCCCACTACCGGTCGCCGCGCACCGGTCGGAGCAGGCTCGCACGCCGCTATTCTGGGAATACTGAACCGGAGCGCGAAGTAGCACGTATCGCAAGCATGGTTTGCGCAGGAGCGTGTCGTGACTGTATCTGATGATACGGCCAGGCCATGACAGAGGATTATTGTATGGTACATCGTGTCGAAACTACTATCGGCGGGCGCACCCTCAGCATTGAGGCTGGCCGCGTCGCCGAGCAAGCCGGAGGTGCGGTGATCGTCCGCTACGGCGAGACAGTCATCCTGGCAACTGCCACGGCGAGCGCCAATCCGCGTGAGGGCATCGACTTCTTCCCCCTCACCGTCGATGTGGAAGAGCGCCTCTATGCGGCTGGCAAGATTCCCGGCGGCTTCATCAAGCGCGAGGGACGCCCCACCGAGCATTCGATTCTCGCATCGCGTCTCATCGACCGCCCGATCCGCCCGCTCTTCCCCAAGGGCTTTCGCAACGATGTCCAGGTGATCATCACGGTTCTCTCCGTCGATATGGAGAATGACCCTGACATTATGGGCATCATCGGCGCGTCAGCCGCGCTCAGCATCTCCGACATCCCCTTCGCCGGTCCGGTCGGCGGCGTCACCGTCGGCTACATCGACGGCCAGATCGTCATCAATCCGCTGGCATCGCAACTGAAGGACAGCGCGCTCGATCTGAATATCGCCGGCACCGCCGATGCCGTGGTGATGGTCGAGGCCGGTGCCAAAGAGCTGCCGGAGGAAACGATGGTCGAGGCGATCCGCCGCGGCCATGAGGCGATCCAGCAACTCGTCAAGCTCCAGCAGGAGCTGGTGGCCAAGGCTGGCAAGCCCAAGCGCCCATTCAACCCGCCACAGCCCGATCCGGAGCTTGGCAAGGCGGTCGCCGATTTCGTCCGCCCGCGCTTCGAGACGGCAGCGAACAATGCCAACAAAGCACTGCGCGAGGCCGCGCTCGATACCGTCCGCACTGAATTGATCGCGGAGCTTGGACCCAAGTATCCCGACCGAGTTGGCGAGATCAACAGCTTCTTCGACAAAGAGCTGAAGCGCTTCGTGCGCACACAGATCCTGGAGAAGGGCATCCGCCCCGATGGGCGCGGCACCAAAGATGTACGCCCCATCAGCTGTGAGGTTGGCCTGCTGCCCCGTGCGCATGGCTCGGCCATCTTTACGCGCGGCCAGACGCAGGTGCTTAGCGTCGTCGCACTCGGCTCGCCGGGTGAGGAACAGCGGCTCGATGGCCTCGGCCTCGAAGAGAGCAAGCGCTACATTCACCACTACAACTTCCCGCCCTATAGCGTCGGTGAGGCGCGCCCGTCGCGCGGTCCCGGTCGCCGCGAGATCGGTCACGGCGCGCTTGCGGAGCGAGCGCTACTGCCGGTCATCCCTGAGAAAGACGAATTCCCCTACACGATCCGTGTCGTCTCCGAGGTGCTCAGCTCCAATGGCTCCACCTCGATGGCCTCGACCTGCGGCAGCACACTTGCCCTGATGGATGCAGGTGTGCCGATCAAGGCGCCGGTCGCCGGTGTGGCGATGGGCCTCATCACCGAGGATGGCGAGACGCTGAGCAAATACGCCATTCTCACGGACATCCAGGGCCTCGAAGATGCCATGGGCGACATGGACTTCAAGGTTGCCGGCACCGCCGACGGCATCACCGCCCTCCAGATGGACATCAAGATCAAGGGCTTGACACCTGAGGTGCTGGCGCAGGCGATGGCGCAGGCCAAAGAGGGCCGCATGTTCATCATGGACAAGATGCTCGAAGTGCTACCCGAGCCGCGCGCCGAGCTCTCGCCCTATGCGCCACGCATCCAGTCCGTCAAGATCAACCCCGACAAGATTGGCACTGTCATCGGCCCGGGCGGCAAGACCATCCGCCGCATCCAGGATGAAACCAGAGCCAAGATTGACATCGACGATGACGGCACGGTGCATATCTCATCCGCCAGTGGCGAAGGCATGCGCCGCGCGATGGAAGCCGTGCGCGCCCTCACCGAGGAGGTCGAGGTTGGCAAAATCTACACCGGCACGGTGCGCCGCCTCGTAGACTTTGGCGCCTTCGTCGAGATCCTGCCTGGCAAAGAGGGTCTTGTCCGCACGTCGCAGCTCGCCGACTACCCGGTGAACCGGCCGGAGGATGTCGTCTCGCCCGGCGACGAGATCACCGTCATGGTGGTCGAAGTCGATCCGCAGGGCCGCATCAACCTGTCACGGCGCGCGGCGCTCAGCGGCGAGATGCCAACCGCCGAGGAGCTTGAGGCAGAACGCGGCCCGCAGCGTATGGGCGGGCCGCGCGGTGGCGGTCGTGGTGGCTTCGGTGACCGTGGCGGTGAGCGGCGCGGTGGCTACGGCGACCGCGGCGGTCAGGGCGGCTACGGTCGTGGTGGTCAGGGCGGCCCCGGAGGCGGTCGTGGTGGTCAGGGTGCCCCAGGCCAGCGCAATCCCGGCGGCTATGGCCGTGGCCCCAACCAGAGCAGCTATTAGCACCCAAATATACGGCGGCGGCTGGTCAATAGTGGTTATTAGCCGCCGCTGTTGTTCTATTCATCCATTGCGCGATGGATGGGTCATCACTAGCGGCAGGAAGCGGAATGCCCGTCTTCCTCGCCGCTAGTATGTCTCACATGTGGCGACGATTCCGGGAGGAGCGGCTATGGTGCGGGGTGGCGGTGACGGCACAGAGCGCGCGAGCGGTGCGAGCGATGCACTCACACTAACAAATGCGCAGAGAAGCGCCACGCCCATGCGCCCCCTGTCGAAACGCGTGCGGCTGACGCTAGTCATTGGCTCGCTGGCACTGCTGCTTTACGCGCTGGTCAACTGGCTGCTGCTGCTATGGCGCGGCTTGCACTCGATCGCGGGGCGCTACGACTTCTCGACATACTACGCTGCCGCCGCAGCCCTGCGCGCCGATCTCCACGCCAACATCTATGATGAGCAGGTGCTGGCGCGCATTGGCGCAGACGCGCATGTGCTGGTCAATCCACCACTGCCCTATACCTATCCGCCCCTCTTTGCCATTCTCCTCAGCCCATTCACGTTCCTTTCCTTCCGGGTGCTCTCGCGCGTCTGGCTTCTGGCAAACGCCGCGCTCTGGCTTGGCCTCGCGCTGCTATTTGCCAACGAGATACGCATCCTGCTTGGCACCACACTGGCAAGCGTCACACCCACCGACGGCGCTACGACACACGGTAAAGGCGCCAGTCTACGTGCATGGCTCGCACAGCTCTTGCGTGATGATCCAGCGCCGCTGGTGGCACTGGCGGCATCTGCCCTACTCTGTCTCTCATTCGCGCCAGCCGCGCAGACGCTGGCGCTCGGGCAGATCGACTTCATCGTGCTGGCACCGCTGGCGCTGGTTCCCTGGCTCACGCGCCACGGGCATGAGCGCTGGGTTGGCGTGGCGATTGCTCTCGCCGCCATGCTCAAGCTCACGCCCGCGCTGCTGATTGGCTATCTGCTGTTGCGCCGCCGCTGGCAGGCAGCATTGAGCGCACTGGTCGCGCTGGTGGCGCTCACGATCGTGAGCGGGGCGCTGGTCGGCCCGGATCACATGCTGGCATCGCTCCCTCAGGCGTTGCGCGTCGGCACCGGCGATGCCACACTCGGACAGAACGAGGCACTCTTTGCCCCGCTGCTGACCCTTTTCGCTTTGAATGTACCCTCCTTACTGGATGCAGCTCAGGTGATAAGCCGCATTCTGCTGGCCAGCCTTGCGCTCTGGCTCGCCTGGTTTCTCTGGCGCGCGCCCCGCTCCAGTGTCAACGCCTCAGATGGACAAGACATACGCGAGTGGATAGGCTACGGTATTGCCCTGTGCGCAATGGTGTTGCTCGCTCCGACCGCCTGGATCCACCACTACGTCTGGGTACTGCCGGCGCTCGTGCTTGCACTCGGCCTGGCCGGCGCTTATCTGGTAAAGGGTCTGCGAACAACAGGCGCGGCAACACGAGACCTCGGAGCCGCCACATGGATGTTAGTGATAGCCATCCTCAGTGCGCTGGCGCTGGGCTGGAATCTGCCCCATGGCTGGGACACCGAGCAGCATCCGGCAGTGACTCATCTGTTCGGTCTGCCGCTCTGGCCACTGCTGCTGGAGCTACGCCCATTGGGTACACTCGGTGTGGTGCTGGTGCTGAGTCAGTGGTATGCTGGCCGAGAGCGCATGAAGATCAGTGCTGGTGAGCGTGACGATGGGCGCAAGCGATAGGGAATAGCAATGGCGGCATCTTCGGGGACAGCGATTCTAGGCGGAGGAGCCTTGGGTCTGGCGCTCGCCTACAGGCTGGCGACGGCTGGCGAGCGTGTGGTGGTGATGGAGCGCGAGGCGGAGGCAGGAGGGCTGGCAGCAGGATTTCGCGTCGCACCAGATGGCCCCTGGTTGGAGAAGTTCTACCACCATATCTTTCGCTCCGACACCGCGCTCCAGGCTCTCATCGCCGAATTGGGGCTTGCCGACAAGCTCTATTGGGGGCATCCCAACAGCAGCATCTTGATCGACGGCGCAGCGTACCGGCTGGAGGGCAGCGTGGGTGCTATCATGGCGCTCTCGCCATTGTCGCTGTTCGACCGTCTGCGCCTCGGGGCAGTAGGTGCCGGACTCAAGCTGCTCCCCAACCCCAAGATGCTCGAAGGGCAGCTCGCTGCTTCCTGGCTGCGCCGCTGGATGGGTCCCAACGCCTATCGCGTCATCTGGGAGCCACAGCTTCGCGGCAAGTTTGGCGCACTGGCTGATACGATCGCAATGCCCTGGATGTGGGCGCGCATCCATTATCGCTCGGCCTCGCTGGGCTACCTGCGTGGCGGATTCCAGCAACTCTATGACGCGCTTGTCGAGGGCATCGAGGCACACGGCGGCGAAATACGGTTGGAGACGGAGGTACGCGCGATCCGTCCTGCCGGTCAGGATGGCTTGCGTGTCGTCTCATCCGCTGGTGATGAGCGGTTTGCGCGGGTTGTTTCGACACTGGCGCCGCGCCTCACCTTCAAGCTGGCGCCCGATATTCCGCAGGACTTCCGGGCGCGCTATGAGTGGGGCAGCGCTTATGGCGCGCACTGCTTGATCCTGGCACTCGACCGCCCACTCATGAAGGATGTCTACTGGCTGAGTATCACCGATCCAGATTATCCGTTTCTGGCGGCAGTCGAGCACACCAATTACATCCCTGCCTCGGACTACGGTGGGAAACATCTGCTCTATCTGGGCAACTATCTCCCGATGGATCATCCCACGATGCGCGCGACACCGGATGAGGTGCTGGAACAGTA
>DASVOW010000631.1:0-6563 GCA_036383155.1 Ktedonobacterales bacterium | reverse complement strand
CCGATTACATATCCTACGACGCCGGGACCTTGGCACGTAACAGCGAGTGTCGGCCCCAGCCACGGGTGGTCAACATGAATCGTCTCGGCGCGGCGTTGATCGGCGAGGTGAGCGATCCGCCAATCGTGTCGCTCTACGTCTTCTCCGCCAATCCGGTGGTCCCGACGCCTAACACCGGACGGATTATCCAGGGCTTGATGCGTGACAACCTCTATACAGTGGCCCATGAACTCTTCATGACCGACACCGCCCGCTACGCCGATATCGTGTTCGTCTCCAGCAGTTTCGCCAATCTGTCCCATCTGTTCGCCAAAGAAGTGGAGATTCCCTGGATCGAGATCCACCCGGAAGACGCCCACCGCCAGGGCATTACCGGTGGGGCGATGGTGGAGGTGGCGAACACGCGTGTCGGCTGCGGGCGGTGGTGACAGAGAACGTCTTGCCAGGGGTGGTAGTTGCCCCGAAGGGCCGCTGGCTCTCACGCAGCCTGGATGGGCACAACGTCAATTGGACAACTTCCGACGCTCTGGCCGATCTGGCGGGCCAGAGCACATTTCACAGCAATCTGGTGGAGATTCGTCCCGTCGAGTAATGGCATGCTGCATCTGGATTGCATGGTGCTCCCTGCACTGCACGAAGATGTGCTGAGTGCGCAGTCGCGCAAGATAGCGTCCCGTCGTGCCCAAGTCTGAATGGCCGAGAATCTGCTGGCTCATGACGCCACTTTCGTCACACAAGACCAATAAACACGAGTTGCACAGCTGGGTGAAGCTGCTGAGCCGCTTGCCATAATCTCAGCAGCTGGACGAGTCGTCACTCGCGGAATCAGCAGTGGAAGATACGGCCGCTTCGCTCGGTCGCTCAGGAGGGCCGCCAGCCGCAGCCTCGAGCAGAGCAGCACTGTCGGCCAGATGGGCAGCCATATCCGCTGTCGCGAGTGTTCGTAGGAGCCTCAGGACATGCTGGCGTGTCGGCTCATCCGAAAATTCGTCCTGCTGGCTGCTTTCCTGGTCGCTGGCCTGTCCTCTTGGTGCCAACAGTGAGGCGGCCTCAACACATTGCATCACGTATGCCCAGGCGCCGGGGCGATCGAACAGTGGGTCGGTCTTGGTCGCGTGCCCGGCAGTGATGAGGAGGTCGGCGACTGGCACATCCATTGCCCGGGCCACCTTGACCACCGCAGCCGGGTCGGGATGGAGTTCCGCTGTCGCGGGAGCATTCAGCCATTGCGAGAGGACCTGGCGGCGCAGACCGGCACGCTTTGCCAGTTGATTCGGGTTCAGCGGCGGGCGTGCGTCCCACATGTAGCGCACGAGGATCTGCGCGAACGGCGCATACTGGTCCAGTGGTCTCCAGGTCGCCATACAGAGGCTTCTCCACTTCTTGCTTTGTGCTCACTACCCGCAGCCCGGCCTGTGTCCCGACTAAGGTAACATGACGTGCGGGTCTGTCCTACTAAGAGACGACTTCACTATATCATAGAAAGCGATCGCATGCTACTTAAATTTGTACGAGCCTTCGTAATAAAATAGAGGAGACGAATTGCATGATAAGCATATGTGTCTCGCTATACGACAGTAACACATTGCAGGACACAGAGAGACACATGTGCCCGTCTGAACGAGGCCGACGAACGAGACCGATGAGCCGTACGCGCAGATGGATGCGCAGGATTTCGACTGCACGGGACCATGTCGTGCGAGGTACGAGCGTGCAACAGACACCGAGCGCAAACAGTCAGCTAGCGCAGGTGATCGAGCACGACGCCGGTATTGGCGATCTCTTCGGCATCAATGTAGCGCAGCGGCATCGCCGGGCTGTTCCATCCCCCTGCCCGTACCAGCCGGTCAAAGGACGTCTTGCCGCGCGCGGCGGAGGTGGCCCAGAAGTGCCGCAGGTCATGTGGCCCGAGATCGTCTACCCCCAACAGGTCGCGGCCGAGCGACTTGACGCGCTTATGAATCCCGTTCTCCGTCATACCAGCGACGACGAGGGCAGGACTGTGAGGATGGGTGGCGCAGAGGAGTGGCCCACTCGTAGCAGGCTCCACCGTCCGACGCACCTCCAGATAGCGCCGTAGCGCCGCCACGGTATCGGGGGTTAACGCGTGCCGTTGTTCCTTCTTCACCTTGGGTCGCTGCACCCGTAGAAGCACGAGCGGTGCTGCCCCACGGGCGGCGCGAGTCGCAGGAGGAGTCGTGCCTGTCGAAGCTGGTCGGGTGCGGCTGCCCCGCACCCGACCAGCGGATGCACTCGGTAGACCAAGTGCGCCAGGTGCGCCAGGTGCGTCAGACGCGTCTGTCTGGAGGGCGTACGGGGTGTACTTCTGCCGTTCGGTCACGCCTGAAACTCCGTCTTGCCCGTCAGGCCCATGCACTCGTTCTCGGTCGTCGTCGCGGTCCACGCGCTCACTCGCGCCGATGCCATCCACATCCTCCAAGCCCTCAATGTCCTCCAGTTGCAGCGCAACGAGCTCACCCACGCGCAATCCATGATCAATAAACAGCGTCAACAGGAAGGCATCGCGTCGCCCGCGCGGATCGTCAGGGTGGGCAGTCTTGAGCACGCGTGCCTCGTCGGCCGTTATAGTGGTGGGCCGCCCTTTCTTGGCACCAGGGCGCCGCCGCTTGTCGGCTGGCCGGTGGTCATCCACAATCAAGCCGCCACGATAGCCGAAGGGATGCAGGTCGAGGATGCGAGCCAGGTCCTCTGCCCCGAGCGCACCGACGCGCTGGGCGAGCCGCGCGTACACCTTGAGCGTGGAGAGGGCATTGTCGATTGTGCCAATGGCATAACCGCGGTCCAGCAGCCAGGACACGTGCGCCTGCACGTGTCCCCAGGAGATGCTCTGCCATTCACTGAGATCGGTTGCCAGGCGCTCCGCATAGACCGCAGGATCAGTAAATGGGAGTCCGGCATGCGCGGCTAGCTCGGCGAGGAACCGCGCGAAACGGACGAGGTCGTCGTGCTGGCGCCACTGCGTGCGGCGAGCGGACCGCCAACGTCGGTCGTCGAGTACCAGTGCGCTGGCGGCCTCGGTGACCAGCGCACCCAGTTGCACTACAGTCTGCCGAGCCTGCTCGCTCTCGATGGCGGATGCCGCGCTCGCTGACATCATGGGTGCGCGCAACGCAGCCACCGCCTGCTGGGGTGCGAGCGATGATAGGACAGGGTGCTGCGAGGCGGTCTCAAGGCCTCCGGCCTCTCCACCGCGTGCCACACCGTCGTCTTCGCCTGTGGTGCGCGCACCGCTCAGCTGAGCGATGCCATCCGCATCCTCAGGGGCATGCAGAGCCGTGGCTGGGGCGACGGTTGTCATCGCTCTCTGTGCGATATGCGGGGCGGCGATGCTCTCGGGGCTCTCAGAGCTTCCAGGGCTCTGAGAGCCCGCAGACGTGGCGCCTGAGGTGATGGCCAATGGCATGGAGCTCAGCGCATCTGCCGGCGGTACCATGGTCTGTTTCCCTTCGTCTTGCTCTGTTCGTCACTGGCCACACCCATCATGGCCACCTGCCCACCTGTAGTATACATAGCAGACAGTGGATTACAGCGCGGGTACCATCTGCCAAACGCCGTCGACGGAGCCCGAAGGTCGGATGTCGGCCGTCACGATCATCTGTCCCATACTAGGACATAATTGAAAGCATCATGCAAATAGCTCTCCTAGGCCATATTGCATTATTTCCCGACATATCGCGCCTATACGCACAACCATACATCACATGACAGTAACAAGAGACCATCACATCAGTCGGATATCCAGAAGTATGCAACAATAAGCGTGATAGTCTCATTATCGACCAATAATAACATCGAAGCAAAAACGTGCACAGATGGCTACGTTGTCCGTTTTTCGGCGCGCACCGTGTGCTTCGTTTTTAATATTAGTCTCGTTTTATCCCACAAATCAAGAGCACTAACAAAACTAAAGTATTAGGAATCCAACTGTCCAAGACATGGCACAGGCATCCTGTTCGCATCAATTGTCTCTTAACAAGACAAATGACGTGAGATGTGCACGTACTTGTCCAAGTATATATTGACGTCCCATGCTAGTTTAGCAAGGTAACCACATCGACGTGTCAAACGCGTAGCTGTAGCTGTATCGGAGAAAATGAATACAGCAGCTATACGCTGGCAACTCCTCATTGTGGCATGCCTAGTAATGTGTCAAGTATAGCTCGCTATGCATTATGCCGTCTCTCTGTCTTATTATGCTACAAACGACATTAAGTCATACTACGGGAGCATCTGCGGACAGTGTGCGCCGGGGAGCACCCCAGACACTGCAAGTGGCCGACTGGCTCCACCTCAGGAAACATACCACCGGATGGGGTAGCCGGCACAGTCTCCAGTGATGGACAGCCGCAGCACCACTTCTCCCCACGCCAGATCTTGTGGCTCCTCCTCGATGGCCGTACCACCACCCAGCAAAATCAAACGGCTGTCCCGGAACAGGCCTATGTCGCCCGGCTGCGGGAACGGGCGCCGACCATCCAACAGGCGCAGGGCATGCTGGCACCCTTCTATTACAAGTTGCTACATGTTGGCTAGGTGTTCGAGCACGTGACCGTGGGATGCACACCGTCGTTCGCTTTGTTCTCCTTGTCCGCTGCAACCGGCAATCCATAGAAGCCACTGATTTCCCCCAGATGACGGTTCTTACTGCCATCGAGCCGCGCGAGAAAGCGTCCGGTCACGGCCAGCAGGGTATGCCCGAGACGCCCTTGAATGTCGCTCACCTTGGCGCACGCGCCGTGCACTCGTGCGACCGACTGACTGCCAATACGACGCGTGTACCCCGTCCACCAGCCAGTGCGACGCCTCCCAAGCGACTCTGCACCCTCTCAGGCGTGTGTCAGCCGCTCACTTTCGGCTCGGCGCTCGCCCGCCAGCCGCACGCCTCACACACGCCTCACACCGCTCGGCGATATCGCAGCACGCCACCTGCCGCTCGGGTGCGGAGGCGGCGCCTCAACGCCAGGCGTGCCACGCGCTGCTCGAGCTCGGCCACGCGCGCGGCTAGTGCCGCCGCTGCGCCAACGTGTGGCTCGAGGTCCTTGTGGGCAACGTCGTGTGCTGCAAGTCTAGCGTCCAGTGTGGCCTCCAGGCGCGCGAGCGCGCGCTCGTGTCGGCGTTGTACCTCCTCTACACGCTCAGCAGTCGCAGTCATCTGATGGAGGTGCTGGGCATGGGTCTCGTGCTGTTCCCGCAGCGCAGCCAGCTGTATCTCCAGAGCGACGCTCTGCTCGGCGTATGCGCTCGCCTGCCTTGCCTGGAGTGCCAACTGCTCCCGCAGGGCGACGGCTTCGCGTGTCAGGTGCTGCTGTTCCCGCGTGGCGGCATCGGCTCGCTGCTGATGCTCACCAACCCGTACCTCGAGCTGGGTGACGGTTGTGGCGAGGGCGTGGCCCTCCTCTGCAAACGCACTGCACTGTGCATGCAGCGCCGCAAGCGCTATGTCGATGGCGGTTCGCTGCTCTGCGAGGCGTGTCTCGACGGTGGTGCTGCGCTCCACCAATTCCCCAGCGAGCTGCTCGAACGCGCGGTGCTCCGCCTCAATCGCGTGCACCTGCTCCCGCACGACCTGCACGTCAGCGGCCAAGCCAACAGCATGTTGCATCAGACGCGCGATATCACTGGTGAGGCGGTGCTGGGCCGCCTGTAACTGGGCCTGTTGTTGCGGGATGCCGACGAGGTCTAGGTGGGCGGTCGCATCGGAAATCGCGGCTGACGGATCGATGATGGGTGTGAGCTGCGCCAGATCGCTGGCGCGTACGTGACGCGTACGCTTGGTAAGACCCATCGGCTGGCGTCGTATGGGCAGGTGGCCAGCGGCGACCCAGCGGCGGATGGTGACCTCCTGGCGGCGGGTGATACGCGCAGCATCGGTCAGCGTTAGCCAGTAGTCCTCCGCTCCCGCGAGTTCGTCGACCACGACCACGCTGGGTGGCTGCTGCCCCACCAGGCGCTCCTGCCCGGTGCGTTCGTCTGCGGCCGCTGGGGGCTCCCCCGCCTCCTCCACTACTGGAGTAGCAGCTATTTCCACCGGGTCCGCTCGGTCCTCCCCAATATGTTGCCGCATACGGGGCTCTGGCTCTGTCATGTTATCTCCCTCGTGTTTGTTGGCACCTCGTTCACCGGCAGCCCACAGTACGGCGACACGACACTGGCCGCTTGCAGTAGTTTGTCGGTAACGATCTTCATTACCGAAATAACGAACGATCATTGTCGGTAATAACAGGTGATACCGACAATGATTCAAAATAAACATCAACTAATCGTCCTTAGGCGATCTATTGGTGCTGATAAATTATATTGTCCGTTTGCTAATATGGTGCATTGCACGGGTCGGCGCACGGGTCGGCAGGTGACAAACGAGGGGGGACTACGCAGGAGCAGGAGGAAGAATGTACAGGAGGCAACAGGAGGCAAGCGGAACGATGTCGGTGTCGCGGCTGCTGATCCGTGTAGGCCCCATCACTGGCGCGGATATGCAACAGCATCAGCATGCGCGCGATGAATGGGAGGCGGGCGGGGCGAGCAAGCGCCTCTTCAGACAC
>DASVOW010000630.1:0-4539 GCA_036383155.1 Ktedonobacterales bacterium | reverse complement strand
CTCTCGAAATCGATGGTCACACAGTAGGGTGTGCCGATCTCGTCCTGGCGGCGATAGCGACGCCCGATGCTGCCGCCGGTGTCGTCGTATTGGGTCAGGCCGAGCGTGCGGATGCTGTTATGGACCTCGTGCGCCAGGGTGACCAGCGGCTCTTTTTTGGAGAGCGGCATCACGGCGACCTTCACCGGGGCCAGGCGCTTGTGCAGGCGGAGGACAACGCGCTTCTCACCATCGGCCTCGTCTTCGTGATAGGCGTCGCAGAGGAAGGCGAGGGCGGCACGCCCGACGCCGCCGCTGGTCTCGATGACATGCGGCACGTAGCGGCGCTTCTCCTGATCATCGAAGTAGCTCAGGTCTTTGCCGCTGTACTCGATGTGACGGCGCAGGTCGAAGTCGGTGCGATTGTGGATGCCCTCCATCTCCTTCCAGCCGAAGGGGAACTGGTAGTAGATGTCGACCGCTTCGCGGGCATAATGGGCCAGCTCCTCCGCGCCATGCGGATGCCATTGCAGATGCTCGGGATTCATGCCGAGACCGAGGTACCACTGCCAGCGCTGCTCGCGCCAGTAGGCAAACCAGCGATCCTCTTCCTCGCGCTCGGGCGGGATGAAATACTGCATCTCCATCTGCTCGAATTCACGGGTGCGATAGATGAAAGGACCCGGGCTGATCTCATTGCGGAAGGCCTTGCCGATCTGGGCGATGCCAAACGGGATCTTGCGGCGCATGCTCTCGCGCACGTTGTCATAGTTGACGTAGATGCCCTGTGCGGTTTCGGGGCGCAGGTAGATCAGCGCGGCGTCTTCCTCAACCGGCCCCATGAATGTCTTGAACATGAGGTTGAAGCGGCGTGGCTCTGTCAGCGTGCCGCGCATGCCACAGTTGGGGCAGACATCGAGATTGCCCTGCTCCTCCAGGAGATGATCGGCACGGAAGCGGGCTTTGCAGTTAGTGCAGTCTACCAGCGGGTCGGTGAAGGTGTCTTCGTGGCCGGAGGCCTGCCAGACGCGACGCGCCATGAGGATGCCGGCGTCGACGCCTACCACGTCGTCGCGCATGTGCGTCATGGTATCCCACCAGGCGCGCTTGAGGTTGTTGAGGAACTCGACGCCGAGGGGACCGTAATCGAAGACGGCGTTGATGCCGCCATAGATCTCGCTGCTAGGAAATATGTAGCCACGCCGCTTCGCCAGCGAGATAATGTCTTGCATACGATCAGACTCGCGGCCCGCGCGTTTTTCCATAGAGGTCCCCTCTCTCATTCCGCTCTGATTATCTTCATAGCCGGCATGCGCCGGCGAATGAGCATAGTGAAAAGAATCTGCAAAGAAAGGGAGGTCGGGTAGTCGTCCCGCCTCCACATTGATCGGCGCTGTCTCGCAATGAGCATCTCGCGCGTGTAGTATTATGCCTGCGCCGCATGACATGCCAATTCGGGCCGCACCACTTCGCGCGGCTCCTCACTCTCGAGATTCGCATGGAGCGGGCGGTGGTGCATATCTTGCCACGCTGGCATGATATGCCGCATAACGGAGAGGTGTCAATTTGGCGGTTGTCGTTCTCGTACTATTACAGGAAGGGACTGGGAACGGGGTAGGATATCAGGATATCTCCTGCCTCCAGGACACAGGGCGCAGCCTATGACGCTGTCACCTTGTGTCGGATGCACCTGGAATGCGCTATAATATGTCGGCACATCCTCGGAGAGAACACAAGACGGGAACGGTGCGGCGTTATCGTGCGCGTCGCGCGATGGCGAGGTTACGTTCCGCCAGGCGGTGGGGAGCAGCAGGGGAGGAGCAGATGCCGTACGACGACGCCACGCAAAGGGAGGCGCAGGTCGCAATTCTGCCGAGTAAAGTGAGCCCGAATACCCCGTCCGATCCCATTCCACCTGATGTGTCGTCCGATATGGCACCGGGCGAGAACGCATCACCAACAGAGGTCGAGAACGCCGCTGCTACAGATGCGGCGACGAACTCGCCGGAGAGCAGGGTGACACCGGCGCGCCGTGTGCGAGCGCTTGGTGTGGCTGGCGGTGTGCTGGTGTTGCTGGCAGTGCTGTTGGTGATCGCCGATGCAGGACGAGGAGTGAGCCAGCCGGTCAGCGCGGTCAAGCCAAAGCCGACGGCGACCGCGACGCTGACACCGTCGCCGACGGTCTATCCTACACCGACGCCGATGATTGGCTTCCAGGTCTACGTGCCGAGAGACCGTTCGGAGGGGTTCCTGATCCAGTATCCAGCGACATGGATAGCAAACAGCAACTATCCCGGTGTTGAGTTCGACGACGACAAGGTCAATCCTACCCATGAAGTGCAGGTGTTGCTGCCCGGTGATGCCACAGCGGTCGGTGTCTCTGGTGATCCGAATGACGCATCGGTCTGGGTAAATTATGAACTCAATAAACTGGCGGAGAAATGGGGCACCAGCTTCTCGCAGGTCTCCGGCCCGGCGCCAGCAGTGCAGATCAATAACGTTACATGGCAAAGCGGCCAGGCAATGCTCTCGGAAAATCAGACGCATATCCGTGTGCAGGTGTATGCGACTGTACACGACGGCAAGGTCTTTATCATCAATCAACTCGCCAGCAATGACACCTACTATGACAGCGTGTCGCGCTATTTCATGCCAATGCTCCGCAGCTTCACGTTCCTGCCGCCCGGCGCATAGGTGAAATGGCCGTTGACGTGAGAGATATGATGTGAGGGCAATAGAGAGTACGATGTGCGTCGGCGCGTCTTGCCGTAACAGCGCCTGGAACACGCGAACGGTGGCAACGCGATACCTGCGGCAGCGACACAACAGAGAAGGTATGACCCCATGCGACTGAGCTCCAGCGAACGAGCCGGTGATGCACACGATGCGCATGAAGCGAGTGAGGCGACAGGAGGATCTGTCGCTACCCCGCCTGCCACTACCCCGACCGTCGCGGATCTGATCCAGCCGGAGCATGCACAACGGGGCAGGGCAGAGACTCTGGCAGTGGGGAGCATGCGGCTCCGGCTGATGATTCTGGTCTTCGTCGCGGGCGTCACGTCACTCGCATTGGAGATGTGCGCGCCGCGCCTCCTCGCTCCTTACTTCGGCACGTCGCTCTTTGTCTGGGCTAATGTTATTGGGCTGTTCCTGCTGTACCTCTCGGCGGGCTACTTCTTTGGCGGACGGCTTGCCGATCGCTATCCGCGCATGAATGTGCTCTGTGGGCTCACCGCGGCGGCAGCACTGGCCACCGGCGTGATCCCATTCCTCAGTCGCCCTGTGCTCGATTGGTCGGTGCGCGGGCTGGACACCGAAAATGCCGGCATCTTCTATGGCTCGTTGCTGGCGGTGATCCTCCTCTTTTCGGCGCCTGTCACGTTACTCGGATTCGTCGCGCCGTTCGCGGTGCGTCTGAGCGTTGATCGTGTTGGCACGTCGGGGAAGAGTGCGGGGAGCCTCTATGCGCTCTCGACGGCGGGCAGCATCCTCGGAGCGTTCCTGCCGGTGTTAGTGCTGATCCCGAACTGGGGAGTGCGCGCGACGCTGCTGATCATGGCGGTGGCACTGCTGCTGGCGTCATTTGTCGGGCTGGAGAGGCGCTGGCGGCTCATCACCGCTGTACCGGGGGCGCTGTTGCTCGTGCCGCTGCTGTTGCCTCAGGTGGCGCCGCTGGGCGCGCTGAAGCCGCAGCACGGCCTGATCTACGAGCGGGAGTCGCTCTATAACTACATCCAGGTGGTCAAAGAAGACGACGGTACGATGCAGCTGGTGCTCAATGAGGGGCACGCTATCCACTCGGTCTATAATCCCAACCGTATCCTGACCGGCTGGTACTGGGACTATTTTCTGGCCGCACCCTACTTCAACGCGGAACCGGCGACCGGCTGGGCGGGTGGGATGCCGCCCGTACACAGGGTGGCAATCGTCGGGCTGGCGGCGGGAACCATCGCACGCCAGTTTACAGCGGTCTATGGGTCGAGTGTTCAGATCGATGGCGCGGAGATCGATCCAGAAATTGTTGCGGCGGGGCAACGCTACTTCGATATGAATGAGAAGAATTTGCACGTGCATGTCACGGATGGGCGAGCGTTCATACGGGGCACGCATGCGACCTACGACGTAGTAGCAATTGATGCATTTCAACAGCCGTATATCCCGTTTCAATTGACGACCAAGGAGTTCTTTGAGGAGATACGGGCGCACCTGTCGCCAACAGGCGTCATCTGCCTCAATACGGGACATACGAGCACAGACTTTCGGCTGGTGCAGGCGTTCGTCAATACGCTGCGGCAGGTGTTTCCAAGCGTCTACACCTTCAACGTGCCGAACACCTTTAACACTGAGGTAATGGCGACCATGAGCCCGACGCACCTGAGCACGTTCCAGAATAATCTGCAGCGTGTGCAGCAGAGTGGATCAAGCTCAATTTTGAGCACGGTGGCCGACGAGGTCTTGCCGGTGGCGACGGACGCACGACCCGAACGCGATGGCGTGGTATTCACCGACGATCGCGCGCCAATCGAACAACTTACCGACCAGTTACTCTTGAGCTATATC
>DASVOW010000629.1:0-1962 GCA_036383155.1 Ktedonobacterales bacterium | reverse complement strand
TCGTCTCGCCAGTCCGTCAGGTCCATCAGCCGTAGACGATGTCGTTGATGCCAACGCGGAGTTTGCCGTGAGTGCATCGACTGCAGCGGGTCCATTCGTCCCAGCCGATGGCTCGGGAGACTGCGGCGTAAGCCCATAGAGGGCGCTCAGCTGACGCAGGTGGCGGTTCTCGCCTTGCTGGAGTTGTGCCAGGTAGCGCCCTGTCGTCCCCAGATCCTCATGACCCAGCCGCGCCTGGATCTCGCTGACCTTGGCTCCCACATCCTCCAGGCCACGGGCGAACGTATGGCGTAGCGCATGCACCTTGCTGGTGCCCAGCCGTTGCTCGCAGATCGTGGCGATGGCCCGCAGCGAGAGCGCACGCCCGAAGGTGTGATTGCGCACGGCTAAGCTGATCCAGATGGGCCGCCCGCGGAGGCCTGCCCCGCCACTCCTGCTACTCCTATCTGCTGTGGCTGTTGAGCCCGCCGCAGGTACGAGCGCGAGTGTGGGCGGGGGAAGCAGCGGATCTGACCGGCCGTCCTCGCCATAGAGCCGCAGCACCCAGGCAACCAATGCTTCGCCCGCGAGCCCCTGTGGTCCTTTGCGTGGCAGCTCATCGCGCATCACCTTGCCGCCTTTGCAGCGCACCCAGGTGATCTCGACACGGTTCGGGCGGATGACCAGATGCTCGCGACGCAGTCCTGCCAACTCTGAGAGACGCCGCCCAGTGTGCAAGCCCAGCAGCAGCAGGGCATAGTCGCGCAGCCCTGCTGCTGTATGCAGGTCAATAGCGCCCAGCCGCTCACGCAGATCCTCATAGGCCAGCGGTCTCGCGCTAGCGTAAGCCTGCACGCGGCGCCGCTCGACGCGGCTGATGGGGTTGCTTCCGCGCAGCAGGTCGTGCCGCAGGGCATACGTATAGAAGCTACTGAGTGCGGCGAGCCGCAGATTAGCCGTCGTCGCCGCGACCGGGCGGGCGCCATAGGGCGTCAATGCAGGGCGGTTGGCATATGCCTGGGCAGCGAGGGCCAGTGCCGCGGTGTGCTCGGCGACGAGCTGCTCGACCCACGCAGAGTCCACCTGGTATTCCCGGTGTTCCCGGCGCCGCGCCATACTGTGGTCGTCTGGACGGGAGGCAAGCAGATCGCGCACACGGCGTGGGTCAGCGGCATCGAGGTCAAGGCCCTCCGCCCGCAGCACCTGGCGAAATTCGGAGAGGATGGCGCTGTAGGTGGCGCGGGTTTTGACGCTCTGGCTCTTCTGCTCCTTGGCATGCAGCCAGGCGGCAACTGCGAGATCGACTGTCTCGGTCCCAGCGGCACTCTGGATAAGGGTCAGCAGGGCGGCACCGCCCGCCGTACGTGGCGCATCGGTCGGGTCCGCCGAGGCATGCGCTACCCCATCGTCCCCCTCGCCCCTGTTCCTATTATCCTTATCCCTGGCAGCCTCCCTGGCAGCCCCTGCAGCGAGGACGGCATCCGCGCCGGTATTTGCGACGCTCTCCACGACGCGCTCTCGCATTGGATGCTCAGCCATTGCTGTCTCCCGTGTTGCCGCTGCGCGGTGTCTGCTCCGGTGCCGGTGCCGGTCGCCGCCCACGCTCGCCCACGCTCGTTACCTGTGTCGCCCGCCACCCGAGACGGACGTCTGGCGCTGTACCCACCCAGCGAACATGCCGGGCACACTCTGCCTGTATGCAAGTATACGCTACACTCGGCGTTTGGTGCCCATTGGAGCCGGAGCATCAACCATTGCGCCTGGTGGCTGAAGTCCCACGTCCCAGTCCTGCCTATTCTTCCCGCGTCCACTCTCTAAGTTATTTATAGGGTATTGCACCAGGTGTCTGAAGAGGCGCTTGCTCGCCCCGCCCGCCTCCCATTCATCGCGCGCATGCTGATGCTGTTGCATATCCGCGCCAGTGATGGGGCCTACACGGATCAGCAGCCGCGACACCGACATCGTTCCGCTTGCCTCCTGTTG
>DASVOW010000628.1:0-3826 GCA_036383155.1 Ktedonobacterales bacterium | reverse complement strand
GCGACCAGCGAGTGATCGCGCGTGATCTGGCGCAGATGCCCCGCGTGCAGCACATACACACGACTATCGCCGACGTTGGCGGCATACAGCATGTGCTCGTGCAGCACGGCGGCAACACAGGTCGCCCCCATATCAGATCGGCTTGCCCCGCGTGCCTTCTCGGCTGCATTCTCCTGGCAAATGGCGGCATTCGCTTGCTCGACCGCTCGCACAAGGGCGGTCGGGATATCGCTCTCTCGATCCTGGTAATACCCCTCTTTGACCCTGTGAATGGCCAGCTCGCTGGCAACCTCCCCGCGACTATGGCCGCCCATGCCGTCAGAGACGACGAAGAGCGCCCCCCGCGCGCGCAAGAGATCCTGGTCTTCGGGCACCACCGAGATGAGATTGTCTTCGTTGCTCGCTCGCGTGTGCCCGATATCGGTGCGCTGGGCGATATCCAGCGTGAATTGCAGTGCCATAGCAAGTGTGTCCTGTTCAGCCAGCATCACAGTATGAAGGTTGTCAGGCATCCAGCTTCGTATCCGTTGGATACAGACCGAGGTGATGAAATCGCCCGCGATATCGCGCCAGAGCCCCAACACACCCCGGCTTCCCCCACGCTGCACTGCCGTCGCATACGCGTCGCGAAAGACCAGCAGCATCTCAGAGGCATAGTCCTCACGGAAGGCGCGTGGATACGCGCGCAGCAGCAGGCGGTACAGGCGCTCGGAAAACGCGCTCGCACGTGGCACGGGAACATCATTCATGACACGCCTCCCGCCATGCCAAAGCCCGGAAGAATCTGCTTGCTCCGCGCCATGTGCACCAGGTCTTCCAGGCGCTGGGCTTCGGCCTGCAGCACCTGTTGGCCGAACCCTGTCAGCCGGTAGTAGCGACGGCGCTCGTCGCCATGGGTCGCGCCGGCACGGTTCCGCACTTCGACGATGAGCCTGTCCTTCAGCATGCGCTGAATCGACCCGTAGAGCGTTCCCGGCCCCAGCCGCATCGCGCCATCAGTGCGTGCCTCCACCTCCTGCATAATGGCATAGCCGTGCTTCTCTCCATCGGCGAGGGCCAGCAGGATGTGAAATACCGTTGGCGTGAGCGGCAGCAATGCCGCTGGATCACGCCGTTCTTCGTCAGCCATCACCTTGCTCCTCACGCAGTGGCCCGTGCGACCAGCTGTCCTGTACTCCCATTAACTGTCATGCCAACGGATATATCCGTCGACGATATAATAGCGTGGAACCGCCGCCTTGTCAAGGCAGGCTGGTGTGCATCCGCCGTGTCACTAAAGCCTGTGAGAGACGCGATAGTGAGGAGTGGTAGAATGTAGCTATGTCAACCACTCGCCGTGCCTATCCCACCGACGTGAGCGGCGACGAATGGGCCTTGCCGCTCCGTATTTGACCTTGTTGCCCGAAGACGTCAGCCAGCGCAAGCATGTTCTGCACGAGGGCTTCAATGGGCTCGCTCCCTGGCGAAGACCGGTGTCCACTGTCGCATGCTGCCGCACGACGTGCCACCTTGGCGAGTAGTCCATCAGCAGATGCGGAGCTGGATGGCGGCTGAATGCTTCGAAGCACTCGTGCATGACCTCCGCGTGCTCTTGCGCCGTGCGGCTGAATGGCAGGCCCAGCCGTCGTATGCGGTCCAGTATTCTGTAGTACACTACGCCTGCAGGTAGGTTCTGTGGCATCCAGCATCAGGCAACCGCCGGTGAACAGGAAAGGCAACGACAATGAGCGCAGCCTCCACCCCTCCGCCGAGTTATGGCCAGCAGCGCCAGTCCGAGGTCTACCTCAGCGGGCTTTCGGGTCAGCGTCCCGCCTTACCCGCCGCTCCTGCCGGGCTTGAGCAAGCTGCCAACGCCGCGATGACCCGCGAGGCCAGCGGGTATCTCGACGGCATGCCCGGCACGATGCAGAGCAATAAGGAAGCGTTCCAGCGCTGGCGCATCGTCCCACGCATGCTCCGTGATATCGCGCAGCGCGATCTCAGCGTTGAGCTCTTCGGTGCACACTATCCAGCGCCGATGCTGCTTGCGCCCATCGGCGTGCAATCCATCGTCCATGCTGACGGCGAGTTGGGCTCCGCGCGTGCTGCAGCCTCGCTCGGCCTGCCGTTCATCGCCAGCACGGCTTCTACTGCCCCGCTGGAGCAAGTGGCGCACGTGATGGGCAACGCCCCGCGCTGGTTCCAATTGTATTGGAGCAAAGATCCTGCCTTCAACGCGAGTGTCGTCGCCCGCGCCGAGCGCGCTGGCTACTCCGCGATCGTTGTCACCCTCGACACTTTTCTGCTCGCTTGGCGCCCGCGCGATATCGAGAATGCGTATCTGCCATTCTTGCTTGGCCAGGGTCTTGGCAACTACTTCACTGACCCGGCCTTTCGGGCGGCGCTCTCGAAACCTCCTGAGGACGACCCACAGACCGCGATCCTGCACTGGATGCAGATCTTCGGCAATCCGTCGCTCACGTGGAACGATCTCCGCGTGCTGCGCGATCAGACACGTCTCCCGATTCTGCTCAAGGGTATCTTGCATCCAGATGATGCACGCCGCGCGCTTGATGCCGGCATGGATGGGGTTATCGTCTCGAACCATGGTGGCCGTCAAGTAGAAGGTGCCATCGCATCACTCGACGCGCTTCCTGCCATCACAGAGGCCGTTCAGGGACGGGTCCCCATATTGCTCGACAGCGGCATCCGGTGCGCTGCGGACGTGCTCAAAGCCATCGCACTTGGCGCACGCGCAGTCCTGCTCGGCCGACCCTACATGTGGGGGCTGGCGCTGGGCGGCGAGGCGGGCGTCCGCGAGGTGCTGCACAACATGCTCGCCGATCTCGACCTCACCCTGGGGCTGAGCGGCTACACCTCCTTCGCGCAACTGAATCCCTCTGCGCTCGTTCGTGTGCAAGCATAGTCTGCGAAGTCGTGTTGACGCGGCCCGTGCTTCCCGTTGCGAGCAGTTGAGATCATGGATCGCAATGCCCTGTGGCGCTAAGGCCAACATGTGGGCAGCACTGGCTCACATCGTCAGGCAACAACGTCAAATACAGCACGACGAAAGCCATTCGTCGTTACGGACATCGGAGAGGTAGGCTTGGTGAGTGGTTGACATAGCCGCGGTCTACCACTCATCAATGTCAAGTCTTTAACAGTCTCTCGTCGCCACGAGTAGCTCGCGCGCACGCCACACCGCGAACGAAGCTCCAACGTCCAGGAGTTGTGAGCGTTCTGCGCCTGTGCGGTAGAATGGTTTGCGCGCGTGTTCGACAAATAAATATCCGCGCGCCTGGCACTACACCCCAACCAACAAAAATGAGACGACCACTGGCGCAAGCCAGCAAACGTGGAGGCAACGCAGCGATGGCACATGCGGACGACACTACACTCCCCGGCGCACAGCCGCAGCCGAGCGCCGAGATCACCATGGACGACTTCCAGCGCGTGGATATCCGCGTCGGGCGCATCCTCTCGGCGGACCCACTCGAAGGCGCCCGCAAGCCTGCCTACAAGCTCACCATCGACTTCGGCCCTGAGCTTGGCACCAGGCAGTCCAGCGCCCAGATCACCGCCCACTACACCCCACAGGACCTCGTCGGGCGCCTCGTGCTGGCCGTCGTCAATTTCCCCCCGCGACGCATCGCTGGCTTCCGCTCCGAGGTACTGACGCTTGGCCTCCCCGACGGCCAGGGCAACGTCGTCCTCATCGCGCCCACAAAAGATGTCCCTCTCGGCGGGCGCCTCTACTAGTGTTGCCCGGTTGAACGTTCGGACGCTAACCGGTGTCTCTGTAAGTAGTGGGACAAGAACAGGCTCGGGGCTTCGTACAAGTGCGTAG
>DASVOW010000627.1:0-2870 GCA_036383155.1 Ktedonobacterales bacterium | reverse complement strand
GTGTGGGTAGTGAAGATCGAGTTGGCGGAGGCGATCTCGCGCGCAACGTCGAAGCTGACGTCCAGGCCGGCTACCAACTCGCGGCAGCGCTCCAGGTTGAGGAAGGCGGAATGGCCCTCATTCATATGCCAGACGAGCGCGTCGATCCGCATGGCTCGCAGCGCGCGCACACCGCCGATGCCCAACATGATCTCCTGGGCGATGCGCATCTCGTGGTCGCCGCCATAGAGACGGGCAGAAAGCGTACGGTCACTTGGCGTATTGGGATCAATATCGGTATCCATGAGGTAGAGCGGCACACGCCCCACCTGGACGCGCCAGACCTTGGCGTAGACCGTGCGGCCCGGTAACTCCACGCTGATCACGACCTCGCGGCCGGCGGGGTCGGTCGCGGGTGTAGCGGGGACGGTCGCGAAATGCAGCTTTTCATAGATGGCTTCTTGCTCGCCGTCGCGGGTGATACGCTGGCGGAAGTAGCCCTGGGGGTAGAGGAATCCGACGCCGACGAAGGGCAGACCAAGGTCGCTGGCCTCTTTGCAGTGGTCGCCGGAGAGGATGCCCAGGCCGCCGGAGTAGATGGGTAGCGACTCATGCAGACCAAACTCGGCGGAGAAGTAGGCGATGGGGCGATCGGCGTACTGGGGATAGGTGCGGCTGTACCACGTGCTCTCAGGGTGCATGTAGGCGTCGAAGTCGGCCAGCACACTGTCATAGCGGGCGAGGAAGCTGTCGTCTTCGGACAGGGCGGTTAGGCGGTCGGCTGGCGCGTCTACCAGTGTTCGCACCGCGTTGTGCTCGGTCGCGGCCCAGAGGTCGGGATCAATCGCGGCGTAGAGGGCCTGAGCCTCGGCGTTCCACGTCCACCAGAGGTTGTAGGCGAGCTCGTGCAGGCGCCCGATACGCTGCGGAATGGTCGGGAAAACGGCCATGCGGCCGAGGATCTTCACACGGTGCTCCTTATCGGAACGGTGGACTGGTCAATAATCCAGATCGCTACTAATTCTCACCCATTGTACCTGATAGTGTCCTGGATGCCAACACGATACAGGGAGGCGAGCGGCTGAAACGGAGGCTGGGTGCGGTGGCATCGAATTTGGCAGCCAAGATGCTACAAGACAATACGAGACACTATCAGCTATGTCTCTGCATAGTCCTGGCCAGCAATGGCCCCACATCATGGGGTATAATAGAGATGAATAGTCGCGCGCATCACTGAATGCACCGAAGTGGACAGCAATCGGCGCGACGAGAGAGGGTAGAGCACAATGGACCGGCGCGGACGTATTCGCTTGAGCACGATGGAAATCGTGTTGATTGGCGCGCTGATTGGGTCGCTTCTGCTTGGTCTCTTGCAGGCCCGCCAGGAGGAGCGCCGTCAGATCGAGGATAACGAGGCTGCCGGCGAGCACCAGTAACGACGCAGACGCTGCGCCCCATCTTCTCAGCCCTACGAGTGTGGGGGAAGGTGGGGCGTCCCCATGTCTTTTTGCAGTGCGCGTTGCTGCGCTCGTGTGCGTTGCTCACGCGGGACCGCGGCGGCAGCCGCCCGACGTGAGAATTACATCCTTCTGTGAGGTAGACTACTTTCGATGAAAACATCTGATCTTGATAACAAACTTGCGACGCTTGAGAACCGCTACGAAGAGCTCAACAGCCTCATGGCACAGCCGGAGACGCTTGGCGATCCCTCGCTGTTGCAGCGCTATGGGCGCGAGTATTCCAGCTTGAGCGACGTGGTGCAGGCGTATAAGGCGCTGCAGCAGGTGCGCCGCTCCATTGGCGAGACTGAGGAGATGGCCAACGATGGCGGTGACGACGAACTGCGCGATCTGGCACGCGAGGAGCTGACACAGCTCCGCCAGCGTGAGGAACAACTGCTGCACGACATTCAGCTTGCCTTGCTGCCCAAAGACATCATGGACGATCGCAACGCTATCGTGACGATTCAGGCGGGCGCGGGTGGCGATGAGGCGGGGCTCTTTGCGGCCGATCTCTTCCGCATGTATACGCGCTATGCCGATAACCGGCGCTGGAACGTCGAGGTGCTCGACTCGAACGAGAGCGGTATCGGCGGATTCAAAGAAGTTGTGTTTGAGGTGCGCGGGCGCGGCGCCTATTCACGGCTGAAGTTCGAGGGCGGCACGCATCGCGTGCAGCGTGTGCCGTCGACTGAGTCGCAGGGGCGCATTCACACGTCTACGGCGAAGGTGATCGTGCTGCCGGAGGCCGAGGAGGTCGAGGTGGAGATTCGCCCGGAAGACATCCGGGTGGATGTGTATCGCTCGACGGGCCATGGAGGTCAGAGCGTCAACACGACGGACTCGGCGGTGCGCATCACACATCTGCCTAGCGGCCTTGTGGTGACCTGTCAGGACGAGAAGTCGCAGATCAAGAACAAGGCGAAGGCACTTGGCGTGTTGCGCTCGCGGCTATGGGATCTGGAGCAGCAGAAGCGGGCGGCAGAGCTGGGTGCGGCGCGGCGCTCGCAGGTGCAGACGGGCGATCGCAGCGAGAAGATCCGCACGTATAATTATCCGCAGGATCGCATCACCGATCACCGCATCAATATGACGGTCCATAACTTGCCGCGTGTGCTCGATGGGGACCTCGATCCGCTGATCGACGCGCTGATCACGTCTGACCAAGCTGAGAAGCTCGCCAGCATGTTCGAGCATTCGCAGAACTGAGTGTTGGGCTAGTTCCGCGGGCTCTACGGTGACGTGAAGGCATATAGAGAGCGTGGCGATGGAGCAGACATCCAGGTGGCGCGAGAGCGAACCGTGGCGTCACGCCGGCATGGACAACCGAGCGAGCCACCAGCAACAGCGCACCGACGTGCCGCTGGTGCGCCGCCTCGTCGAGGCGGATCG
>DASVOW010000626.1:0-5833 GCA_036383155.1 Ktedonobacterales bacterium | reverse complement strand
TCATCGAGCGCCCGCTGGATAGCCGCACGCTGCTCGCGCACGTAAGCCGCCTTCTGCTCAGGGGTCTGTCTACGGTTGATCGCCCAAGCCTTGGCACGCCCCACCAGCACGGCAGCAAAGCGCTGCAGCAGCCCGCGCTCGCCCATGCCCATGAGCACGCGGTAGACATACAGACTGTCGGGTAGCTCTTCAGAGGTCTCCAGCAGCAGGATCGCCCCGTCGCAGTCCTCGCCACGTGGCAGATAACGACCAGCGCGCAACTGGTAATCGATGATTTCCAGACAGCCGCCCCTCGTGACACCTTCGACGGTCTGGTCGGCGTTGACCCACTCCCATCCTGGATTGGGCCACATGTTGGGCGGCAGTGCCAATTGAGCAAGGTCGTTCCAATCGCGATCCTCATCGGTATAGCTCGGCGCCGGACGAATCTCGACTTCGCCTGGGGCAAAGAGCGCATGCCGCAGAGACTCCACCGTGTATGCGTGCATACCGCCAGCCATGCCAAACTGCACCATGATCGCTCCACCATAGAAGGAGACGATGCCGAGGTTCCAAAGAAACAATTCGATATTCGTCGCGTCGCTATAACCGAAGAAGCGCTTTGGGTGAGCGCGTAGCAGTTCGGGATCGAGATAACGCAGCAACTTGATCTGATCGTCCCCACCAATAGCACAAAAGATAGCTCTGATCTCGGGATCGGCGAAGGCTGCGTGCAAGTCGCGTGCGCGGTCGATCATCGAGGAGCGCAGCACACGCGTCGTAGGATATTCGACGGGAATCAAGCCAAAATCTTCGCTGAGGCGGCGCAGACCCCGCTCGAAGACAGCAGGAAAGACCTCCGGCAAACCGCCAGAAGGCGAAAGGACGGCGACCCGATCTCCAGTAGAAATGGTTGGAGGATAAATCACCTCGCGCATCCGCATAACCCCTTTACACCGTCCCATAGTGCGCCAGGTAGCGACGCTCCTCGTCGGTCAGACGCTGGTGTCCATCGCCCTCGTTGAGCTTGAACCAGAGCATGTTCTCCAGCCAAAAGCGATAGGCGAACGCCGCGAACGATGGCGCACAGATGTAGGTCGATTGAAGTACCGCCTGCCGGTCCGCATCCGTGAGGTTCCCAGCAGAGTTGTCGCTTGCCACCTCATCAAGAGGGATCGGCGACACGAGCACGCAATGCTCACCGTGTGGCGTAAGATACAGATACCATAGCAAGACATCCTGCTGATCGTTCAGAAAGCGAACAATGTACCCACCGTCGCTGCCAGGGCATGCCGCGATGTCGTCGCCCAGCGAGAAATAGCAAGCCGTACAAGAAGGAATACGATCTTGCAGTTCCAGCGACCCCATCAGCCGAAGAAACGACGCGGGAAGCGTGAGGCCGAGTCGCTGTGCGGAAGCGCTTATCGCCGTAAGATTGCCGCGCGCTTCTGGATCGTTGCGGTGGGCCTCCATGCGCCGGTCGGTGTCGCCATCCAGCGGCCCAAGCCAGTTGAGCGTCTCACTCGCGTTGGAAATCGGTGGCAAACTCTCATACGAGTAGAAACAATAGGTGCTGTCGCATGGACGATACTGCCCCAAGTCGAAGGAATACCAGCCCGCCTGGAACGGGGCGAAAGGCACGAGTTCTTGATGCATGGCGCGGAGGCCTCCACTCAACACATCCCACAGTGCGTCGCTCAACGTCAACAGTATATCCTACCGCTGGGGCAACGCTAGATTCCGCGCTTCATCTGGTAGAGAGCGATAGCGAGTGCTATCAAATGGGAGGGTTACTGTATGCGCTCGCTGCCCTGTCGTGGTCATAGCAGTATGCTAGAAGATTACAGCCGATTGATCGAGGAGGGATACAACAATGGATTGGCTGATTGGCATAGCGTCCGTAGCGATAGTCTGCGTGGCAGTGGGGCTCTTACTCTTCGTGCTGATGCATCTAATGGCAGCGTCGCGGCAAAGAATGTCGCGAGATGATGTGTTTGCGGAGGAGCAGAGAAGCGAAGAAGCCTGATAGACGCCGCTACATAACGGACGCGTGCATCTGCGAATTCTGTGCTTCTTTTGCAGATTTCTGTGTGATAATGCGCTGCGCCCATCCGGCGATGACGAGCATCGCCCTATCACCGCCACGTCGAAGCGTTATGAAGCAGCGCAGCCGCTATGCCCGTCAGATTCGTCGTGAGCATCACGCTCATCTTGGTCGTCATCAGCTTCCTGACCGAAGTCCTCCGGAAGCCAGCGATGGCTCCAATCCTCTATCGAGTCGACCACTGGAGCGAGGTCTTGCCCTTTATCCGTGAGCCGGTACTCGACCCGCACAGGAGAGGCAGGGTAGACGTGGCGTGTGATGATACCCTCTGCCTCCAACTCCCTGAGCCGCTCGGCAAGCACCCGGTCGCCCACCACCTGCAGCTTCTCGGCCAGCTCGTTGAAGCGAGCCGGGCCATCGAGCAACACCTTGACGATTAAGCTCGTCCAACGCTTACTCAGCAATCCTATCGCATACTGGTAGCGTGGGCAGAGATGTTCACTGTAGCGCATCTGCTGTCCCTTTCTCTTCTATGTCATCGCATCGTGTGCGTTTGGAAGTCGCCGATCCCAAAACTGGTATAAACCCAATTCGCCTGATGGAGATAATGCGTCTTGGCGAGTGTTCTGCCTTTGCCGATGGCACATCGGCACCACTGATAAACATTATACGAATCAATACTTATAGTACGTATGACGCGCGCTACGGGTATATTCCAACTTGCGTATCTAACATGCGCAAAGAGTACGTCCCAACGCGCATCACGCTCACCCTACCGGCGCCCAATCCCTCTGCAGCAGCCTGACGCATGCTAGTCTCATTTCCAGATTTAACCTAATACTATCATAAATATAGCTACTTGACAAACAGAAGCGCGCCTCTATATGATTGCAATGAGAGCTTACAAAAGAGAAGCCATTGTTCAACCATAGATGGCTATCTTTTGCGTATGCGCCTGTGCCATCCTTGCGGCCAGCGCTCTATGAAGCATCTTCGATCGAAGAACAACGCTGTTCTCTGCTTCCGCGAGGCTCTCATAGATAGGCGGCAGGCTCGAGAGCCTGCGCGTCTGAGCATCACGCAGGTTGTAACCCAGAAAGGGTCTGGAATTATGTCTTTCGATCTTGCATTGTTGGTATTGCGGATACTCGTGGGTCTGGTGCTGGCGAGCCACGGCTCGCAGAAGCTCCTTGGCTGGTTCGGCGGCCCTGGGCTGACTCGTGCGTCTGGTTCTATGGAGAAGCTCGGCTTTCGCCCCGGCCGCTTCTGGGCGCTACTGGCGAGCGGAAGCGAGTTCGGCGGCGGATTGCTCGTGGCACTGGGACTGCTCACACCGCTAGCCGCTGCTGGCCTGGTCGCTGCGATGCTCGTCGCCATTACGAAGGCGCACTGGAAGGCCGGTTTCTGGAATAGCAAGGGTGGTTTTGAGTATCCCCTGGTGCTACTGGTAGTGAGCGCGGTAATTGGCCTTTCGGGTGCGCACGGCTATAGCCTCGATGCCCTCCTGGAACGCGTCGGATTCACGCTGCCAGCAGTGCCGGCATTCCTGGTAGTCCTCGTCCTGGCGCTCATCGTCATTGGCATAGGCATCATCTCTGGCAACTCGCAGCGCCGGAGCGAAGCCCACCGCACGGCATAGTGCACACGCCCCTGCACGTGCTAGACTACCTTGCAGCGCTCCTGCTACGTCGCCCGTGTGAGTGTGCTCATCGTGTCAATTGATGAGCACACTGCTCTGTATATGCCGCATGCGTCCGGCCGCCGGAGAGGGTGCTTGCTCCCGCCTTCTCGTCCATCTTGAGGACACTTCGAGCAGCATGTAGAGGCTTGACGCGAGGAACAAACCTGCTACAATGCGAGAGAATGGGGCGCGAGTTTCGCGTGGTGGAGTGAGTGGTGCGGTGTGTGGAGTGTGATGCATACGCCCCCACATGCGCCGCGCCTCGTCTGGCGTTGGCGACACATCCGAGGCGAAGCGGAGGTCGGCCCACGCATGCAGCATGCAGAGGATTCCGAGCGCGTTACAGGCGTCGAACGACCCCAGGGACGGCATGGGGCCGAGCACCAGCAGATGAGTGCCGGCGCCGATCCGCAATCCGCCCGCTCTGCCCCCCTCAGTGCGTCCCCGACGCGCGACGCCACCATCCTCATCGTCGAGAATGAGGTCAACAATCGTCGCCTCATCGAGCAAATTCTTGGTTTCGCTGGCTACCACTACGTCTCTGCTACAAACGGCCTCGAAGCGCTCGATCTCCTCGATCGCACGCAAGTAAATCTCGTGCTGCTCGACCTCTCGATGCCGGTCCTCGACGGCTTTCGCACCACCGCATTGATGCGCGAGCGCCCCGACGCCACGACGCTCCCAATCATCGCGGTGACAGCCCATGCCATGAGCGACGACCGCGATCTCGCCCTGCGCGCCGGATGCAACGATTATCTCACCAAGCCCTTTCGCCCCGCCGAGTTGCTGGGGATCGTCGAACGCTGGCTCACCCGCCTCCGTTCGAGCTAGATAAACATACCAGCCTCCGCCAGCGGAAAAACGGGGCCAAAAGCATACCCCTTCTCTTGCAAGAGAAGGGGTATGTGCTGTGCCGCTAGCGCCATCAATGGTGGTGCCTGCGGTGGACCGCCTCGATATAGCGGATCGTGCCTGAGCGGGCGCGCATCATCACCGAATGTGTGCGTGCGCCGTGGCTCACGTACTCTACGCCCTTGAGCAGTTCGCCGCTGGTGATGCCAGTCGCGGCAAAAGAGACGTTGTCACTGGTAATCAGCTCATCGACCGTATAGATGCGCTTCAGATCCACCCCGTCGCCTTCCAGCTTGACACGTTCTTTATCAGAGCGTGGCCAGATCTGGCAGAGCAGCTGTCCTCCCACACACTTGATTGCCGCCGCTGCCAGCACTGCCTCTGGTGCGCCGCCGATGCCCATATACACATCGACGGCGCGATACTCCTCCATCGCTGCCTGGATTGCCGCCGCCACGTCGCCGTCCTGGATCAAGCGGATACGCGCACCCGTCTTGCGGATATCGTCGATCAACTCTTTGTGGCGTGGGCGGTCGAGCACCGTCACTGTGATGTCGCTGACTCCTACAGCGCGAGCCTTCGCGACCCGAGCTAGATTCTCCGCGACAGGAGCATCCAGTTCCACCAGATGTTTTGCTGCGTGTCCCACCGCCAGCTTGCGCATATAGTAGACCCCGGGAGGCGCGCAGAACATCGAGCCTCGGTCAGCAGTCGCCACGACGGCGATGGCTCCCGGCAACCCCAGGGCAGTCAGACGGGTACCATCCACCGGATCGACCGCGACATCCACGTCTGGCGGCAGGCCGTTGCCGACCTCCTCGCCCACATAGAGCATGGGGGCCTCATCCTTCTCACCCTCGCCGATGACAACTACCCCGTGCATATCCACGCCTTCGATCGCACTGCGCATGGCATCTACCGCCGCCTGATCCGCAGCCTCTTTATTGCCGCGTCCCATCCAGCGCGCCGCCGCGTAGGCCGCCGCCTCCGTCACCCGCACCAGCTCCAGCCCCAGGTTGCGCTCGCGCGTTCCCTCTTGCTCGAAGCCGTTGTCAGTACCGTCCCGCTCTACACGCCTCGTCTGGGCTGTACCCTCTGTATCGCGCACCTCTAGCCCCCCTACACCCACGCCGTTGTGGGTGATATCACTCACCATGAAATCACGCTCTGTCTACAGCTACATCGCTGGAATATGCGGCTCCACGCGCAAGTGTTCGGCCAACATGATCGCCTTCAGTTGATCTACCGCCTCTATCAGACGGCCCTCCCGGTTGACG
>DASVOW010000625.1:0-3265 GCA_036383155.1 Ktedonobacterales bacterium | reverse complement strand
GCGGCAATGTGCGTCGAGACGACGGCGATCCTGGCGTCTGCAGTCGAGCACCTTGGCATGCGCCCCTATTTCATCCTCATCCCGGGTCACGTCTTTCTTGGTGTCGCGCTCGGTCAAGACTTGTCAGCCCCGCTCGCCTATTGGGAGACCTCAGTCCTCAATGGCGTCACAGGCAATCAGGCGAATCTCTATGGAGACAACGAATATACTGCACATCGAGCCGACGCACAAGCCGTTGATGTGCAATACTGGCGGCAGCACGGAATCCTGCCCATCGAGTAAGCGGGCCATGAGACGGCTACGGCTCACCGGAGCTGTCAATCAAACATGGTACTGCAATCTTCCAGGAGTGGCATGAGCGGCATAGACTTTCCTCTCTGGTATAGCATAGGCAGCTACGGTGGCCTCGTCTGCACGCTTGTAGCGGCGACGAGCATCGCCACCTACGCGTTGCTGCGCCGCCGAGGTACCCCGCGCCAGCTCGCTCGTGCCACACTCACCTGTCTGATCGCTGGAACCCTCATGCTCGCCGCCATCTGGTGGAAGCAGAATCGTCTCGATCTCTATGGTCCCACGCTCAGCGCGCTACAGGTGCTCTTCTGGCTCACCTGGACTGCTCTCTGCGGCTGGTGCGTGCCAGTAGGCATGCTGGTGGGATATGTCGTGCTGGCGGCGCCACTCGCAACCACCGCCTCAGGACGCATGACCGTTATCGCACCGCCGACAGTGCGCGATCAGAGCCCACTCAGTGCTACGATCAACGATCCGGAGCGCCAGATCGAGCCGTTCAGTGACGGTGCAGCCTGGGGGCGACTGATACCTCTCAATGGCCCATTCGCGGAGCAGCCGATTGCTCTCACGCGCCAGTTGACGTTGCTTGGCCGCGAGTTGGACAACGACATCGTCGTCGACGACGAGCGCACTTCGCGTCACCATGCCGAGATCCGCTGGGATCACGGGCGGGTGCAGCTACGTGACGGCAATAGCATGAATGGCACATTGCTCAATCGTCAGGCCGTGCGTGGGCCGGTCCTACTCAAATCAGGCGATATGCTCGAATTAGGCGCACAGCGCTACCGGTTCGAATCGCTGATGAGCCAACCCGTGGCACAAACGCCGTCTAGCGGCGGCGACGAAGCCCCTCTCGACGCCACCATACGCGACGCCACGATAGAGGAAAGCGACACGCGCAAGATGCCCGGCGCATCCAATGGGAGCAGCGTGCTGCCTCCGCTGCCCATTGCGCTCGTAGGCGACACTGGCATAGTGACCGGCAAACGGTGGATGGTAGATACAGCGCTTGTCACCATCGGACGTGAGCCTGACCGCGACATCTGTCTTCCCGACCCGTCCGTCTCACGCTTGCACGCCCAGATCGTGCGCCAGCGCGATGGCTATTTCATCACCGATTTGCGCAGCAGCAACGGCACATTCCTCAATGAGCGGCAATTGACAGCCCCCGCGCTGCTCTCACCCAATGACGTGCTGCGCATCGGGGAGTTCGTGCTGCGCTGCGAGCGAGCGACAGACGCTCCCACAGCATCCCCCCAGGCGCCAGACAGCGAAGCCGCAAACAACATCTCCGACGCCACAACACCTCCAAGCAGCAGCACCACCCACGCGCTCGATCGCCGGTCCGTGCAAGCTACTGTCGAGTAGGCGCACTCACCCACCGCCCCTCGAAGCTCCTGATCTGTGTCCTTCATAGAGAGCGAGGCATGTTGGCACTGCGTATGCGGGACGTGGTGGGGACGTATCTACCTTGCTGGTGCCACCTCGATCCCTGGCGGAGTCTCCCCGAAGGGCCGAGTCAGCCTCCCACGCATACAGAGGGCGGGCGTGTGCGAGAAAGGTGACTGCCATGTCCATGAACAAACTACTCCTGCGGCTTCTCGGCGTTGGGATAGCGGGATATCTGCTTGGATCCGTACCGAATGGAGTATTGATCGGGAAGCTTTACGGCGTGGACCCCCGCACCAAAGGCAGCCAGAGAACCGGCGCGACCAACGTCCTACGGTTACTCGGACGCGGCCCAGCAGTCGCCGTCGCAGCACTCGATGCCGGCAAAGGGGCCGCGTCCGTCTACCTCGCCCGCAGCCTCTTCACCCAGGGACACGCCGAGCTCAAGTGCTATGCCGACTGGGCGGACGCTGTCGGAACCGTGGCCGCTCTCGTGGGGCACAACCACTCCATCTTCATCCGCTTCAGAGGAGGCCGGGGTGTGCTGACCGGCGCTGGCGCGATGGCCGTGATGTCCCCGATTGCCTGGATATGTGCTTCCATCGCCGCCATAGTCCCTATTGCCGTCACGCGCTACGTCTCCCTGGGCTCGATCATGGGTGCGGCTGCTGCGCCGGCCGCTGATCTTGTGCTGGTGCTGCGAGGGCGCGACAGCGTAGCGCACCTTCTGGGCATGACCCTGGGCGGAGGCTACGTCATCTACTCACACAAAGACAATATCCAGCGCCTGCTCAACGGCACGGAGCGCAAGCTCGGCGAGCGCACGGCATAGCCGCGTTACCGGTTGCGCGTCGTGCGCTAAGTGCTGGGCTCCTCCGCCGCGGGCGTCATCACCAATCCCCAGGCAGCGCGCAGATAGTCGATGCTGGAGAGAATTGTCCAGATGACAGCCAGGATGAGCACACCATCGGCGAGTGCTAGCAGATAATCCGCCCCGTCATGCGGCGCCCCTCCGGTGCTCAGGCCCAAAGGAAATGCCGTACTTCCGCCCAGCCCACGTGCAAGTAAGATGCCCCCAATCGCTACCAGCGTGAGCAGCGTCTTCTGCTTGCCCAATGGACCCGCCGGAATGATCACGCTACGGGCAGCCGCCATAGACCGCAAGCCCGACACGACGAATTCCCGCGACACGACGATGATGGGGATCCATGCTGGCACAAGACCGACTTGCACCAGCGCGATGAGAATGGCCCCGACGAATACCTTGTCCGCGGTAAGATCGAGGAAGACACCCATATTTGAGACAACGTGATACTTGCGGGCTAATCGACCGTCCAGCCCGTCGGAGACCGCGGCGACTGCGAACAGCACAGTCGCGGCCAGATATGCCTCAGACCGATCGATCAAGATGAGCACCACCACCGGAATGGTCAGGACCATCCGACCCAAGCTCAGAACATTCGGCATCTGCTGCATAGAAAGGTCCTTTGCACGCACGTCTCGTGCATCCCGCTCGATGGCCTGCGACCACCTATACCGGATAGAGTGTAAACAGCAATCCGCTGCTACTTCAAGGTGAGCAGAT
>DASVOW010000624.1:0-2392 GCA_036383155.1 Ktedonobacterales bacterium | reverse complement strand
CGCGGTGTGTTTCACTGCTTCATCGGCGATAAGGCGATGGCGCGCGACGCACTCGACCTGGGCTTTTATCTGTCGTTCGCCGGACCGGTGACGTTCCCACGCAACGTGGAGCTGGCCGAGGTCGCTGCCTGGGCACCGCAGGATCGCATCCTCGTCGAGACGGATAGCCCGTATCTGGCTCCGCCGCCCTATCGGGGCAAGCGCAATGAGCCGCGCCACGTGGCGCTGGTCGCGCGTCGTCTTGCGGAGCTACGCAACGTCTCGCTCGACGATATCGCCGCTCTTACGTCGCAGAATGCCGCGACATTGTTTCGCCTGCCAAATCTGGATCCCGGGGAGGGGATGACTACATATGCGCCTGTTTAATACGCTGAGCCAGGAGATTGAGCCGCTCGCCCCGGTGAGCGATGCCGTCACGCTCTATGTCTGCGGCATCACCCCCTACGATACGACGCATCTGGGGCATGCTTTCATCAATGTTATCTATGATTCACTGGTGCGCTACCTGCGCTGGCGTGGTATTGGTGTGCGCTACGTGCAGAACGTGACGGACATCGACGACGATATCCTGCGCAAGGCGCGTGAAGAGGGTGTGGCGTGGGATGAATTGGGCAAGCGGGAAACGGAGCGCTATCTGAGCGATCTGCGCGCGCTGAACGTTGCCATGCCCGATTACTATGTCGCTGCCAGCAATGAGACCGCTATGATGATCGATCTGATTACGGTGTTGCTGGAGAAGGGTCTGGCGTATACACGCGATGGGTGGATCTATTTCTCTGTAAAGCGCGACCCTGACTTCGGCAAGCTGGCGAATGCGGCGGGCTATGTGGGCTATGAGAACTGGCTTACCACTGCCAACGAGCGCGGTAACAACCCCAACGACCCGCGCAAAGACGACCCGCTGGATTTCGTGCTGTGGCAGGCTCAGCAGCCGGGTGAGCCGGCGTGGCCGAGCCCGTGGGGGCCGGGGCGCCCTGGCTGGCATATCGAGTGTAGCGCGATTGTGGTGAAGTATCTTGGTCCGCGTATTGTCATCCACGGCGGCGGCGCGGACCTGGTGTTTCCTCACCACACCTGCGAGATTGCTCAGAGCGAGAACGCTACCGGCGAGCGTCCTTTCGTGCGCACGTGGATGCATTGTGCGATGGTGCGCTTGGATGGCGAGAAGATGAGCAAGTCGCTGGGTAATCTCGTGCTGGTGCGCAACCTGCTGCCGGAATACACGGCGGATGCGGTGCGTGTGATGCTGCTCTCACACCACTACCACAAGGAGTGGGAATATACGGTGGAGGACATGCGGGCGGCGGCGGCACTCGCGGAGCGGCTGGCCGCAGCGGTGCGGCACACACCGGATGGCACGGAGGAAACGGATGCGGAGGATAGCGACGCGCTCGCACGGCAAGCGCGCCTGGAGTTCGTGGCGGCACTGGAGGATGATTTCCAGACGCAACGGGCGGTGCAGGCGCTGGATCGCCTCGCAGCAAGCGTGACAGCCACTCACTCCCCATCGCAGGCGCGCATGCTCCGCACGCTGGCGGGTGTGCTTGGGTTGACGCTGGCTTAGTGTGCGGGGCTGGCTCCGCTATTTCGGCCGGAGCCAGCCAGCATATTCGCCAGCAGCGTCCCCGCGACGACTCCTGTAGAACAGATGAAGAAGCCACCGAAGAAATAGGAGAGGGTATCGAAGCTCATGCCGCTGGCCTTAATGGCAAAATAGAGTCCCACGCCTGCCACGATTGCACCCAATAGCCCGCCCAACACGCCAAGCGCACGCACACGTCTGGGGCTGATGTAGTAGACGAAGAACAGTCCAATCGGCAGAGACAGTATTCCGGCGATGACGAGCGGCAGCGCACTGGGGCTGAGCAGCGTGTTTAAGTCCACTGGTCCCTCCTGATGACACGACGTAGCGGGGCGTGGTATTGCGCCCAGACGCCGGATAGGAACATCCAGGCAGTCTCAGATATTGAGACGAACTATTCGCCAGTTTCTCACATGGGTATACAGCTTTGCCATCTCGCCGTCATCGTGCTGTTGAATTTGCCTCTTTTGCGTAAGATGTGGCGACACAAGGGCGCAATGCGTCTTGGATGCAGAGGGTAACATACAGCAGCATTGCGGACAGGGCAAGGAGCCTGCTAAGGCAATATCGTGCACATGAGGGTTGGCTCTGATTGCCCCTGATGCGGCGCGTTGGGGCTTTCCAGTAAGCGCGACAGTGTGCGGTTGTTGCGGTGGGGCGCTGCGACTGTCTAAGATATTCTCGGCGGTGTGGCATCACACAAGACAGCAGATGGATACCACGCCGATGTTCAACATACTTCGGTGTGGCGGAGGGGTGTAGTGGCAATAGGCAACCCGTATAATGGACGGGCGTTTGGCGAACAGAATA
>DASVOW010000623.1:0-4254 GCA_036383155.1 Ktedonobacterales bacterium | reverse complement strand
CGCGAATGCGCCACGTTTTGATCCCTGCGCAGAGATCAGTAGGTTAGGAGTGTCGAGCCGGTATATGTTGCTGATGGTCTGATATGGTTTCCGGCCAGGATGTTGTAGCATAGAGGCGTGCCGAGACGCATCGCGCTTGCTTTGCATCTGAGGGGCGTCGAGCGGGGATGATGCTACCGGGGCGCACCTGGGCGACATAGGCGCAGCGGGAGGCAGATCCTATAGCGGCTCTCCCGTGGGCAGTGGGCGCGCCGGGTGGCGTACTGCATGGGCTATGCGCGCTCCTGGATTGGCTGGCCGGCTCGGCGCCATCAAAGGTCCTGCCGGGCCGGCGACAGCAGTAGCAGTGGCATGCGGTCGGGACGCGCAAGCTGCCTTCAAAAGAAGCTCCGCCCCCGCGTAGAAGAGCACGCAAACGCAAGACGGAGCACAACGGAAAGAGGTATCAGTGCCGATAAAGTCAGATTCAGCAGCTCTGTTCGCGATTGTGTTCTTCTTGTGTGCTGCCCTGTTCGCCCAAATCTCGGCCCTCTCCGCGTTCCTTGTGCCCCCGCGCAACTGGCGGCAGTTCTCGCTGTACCGGCGAGCCTATGCCCGCGTCGCGCCGTGGCGGCTGCGGATAGGGCTGGTTATGGTCTGGACGTGCACCGCACTCGCGGCCCTCTGCGGCGTCCTGGTAGCCTGGGTGGTGGTCAAGCCATTAGGCCCCGCGACCGTGGAGGACATCAGCACGGTCACGACCCTGCTTCTTATTCTGGGCACCGTGTCTCTTGTGATCTCAGCCTCGGCGCACTACACGGCCTTTCGCGCGCGCCGCCTCACGCTGCGCCTCCTCGCGCAGGAAGATGACAAGCCTGCCGGCCCGTCGGGAGATTAAACGGCCTACCAACTAACCACCTCAGCATCTAAGCCAGGTCAGGCGGGCAGCGCCTGGCGCGCGTAGACAGCCGGGCTTCCATGGCATGCATGCCCGCTTGCAGCAGCGCGGTGTGCGGGCGCTGGCGCGCAATCTCAGCCGTCAGACCGGCCATTTCTTCATCTGGTGTCATGCCTCTATGCTACACCCGCATAGCAAACGGTTTGAATAGTTACAGCAGCCGCAGCATGGGGTGGAGGGGGAGGCCTCCACCCCATTCACGATCTCACCGCTTACCAGGCGGAGGGTGGCGGAGGGGGCACGACCGGCGGCCGATCGTCGCAGGTGATCGTGTTTGGCAACTCCCACGGTGCGAGCCAGGGACCGGTGGTCCCGCCTCCGGTGTTGCCGCCGAGGTCGGTTACCTGGAACTCCGAGCCCGCCGAGGTGAAGTGGAAGGAGCCGCAGCTGTTGATGCCGACGGCACCGACGTTGCGCGCGACGACGTTTTGGAACGTCGCATTTCCGGCGGCACGCGCACTCAGCACCGATGTACCCGTTCCGTCGACGTGGATGTCCTTGAAGTGGACGTTCGAGATCGAGTAGAGATCCTTCACCGGCCAGTCGGAAACGATAAGGATCGCGTTGTACGTGTTCTGAAGGAAGTTGTCGCCAGTGACCTCGATGTCCGCGGTGAGGGAGCCTTCGAGCGCGTAGAGCCAGATCGCGCCAAGGCCGATCTTCCAGTTGAGCTCGAACGAGCCGGCCCGCACGGTTGTGTTGTTCGTGAAGCGGAGGTAGCCGGCGAACGGGGTGGCGCCGAAGCGCGATCCCGCATGGAGGCCGCTGCCCTCGCGTACAGGGTCGGCGACGATGTTGTTCGACACAGTGTTGTCGCGGCCGCCGTAGATGGCGATTCCGTTGGCGAGCGACGGGATCTGCACGGTGTTGTGGTCGAACAGATTGTTGGCGTTCTCGATGGCGGGCTTTCCGCCGACCGCCTCCGACCACATCGCCAGCCCGTCGTCACCCGTGTTGCGGATGAGCGAATTGACGACTCGCGAGTTTGTTACTCCCTGGTGGAAGTTGATGCCGTCCGCGATCTGGTCCGCGATGACGGTGTTCTGGACCGTGACGTTGTTCATCGGCCCGTCGAGCCAGATGCCGACCTTCGTGTGATGGATGTAGAGGCCGTCGATCGTCGAGTCGTTCAAGGCACCGCCGATGCCGTTCACCTGGTCGAGGTCGATGCGCTCGCGCACGTCTCCTTCGATCGCGAAGTTCGACAGGGCTACATGGTGACTTCCGCCATCGGGTGCGTACTTGCCGTAGAAACCGACGCCCGTGTGCACGGAGCCGTCGGGCGCCGGTGAGCTCAGCGTCACCTGATGGCCTTTGACGATCGACCACCAACTGCCGGCGCCTGCGATCGCCACGTCATCGACGATGATGTGCCTATTCACCTGGAAGGTACCCGCCGGGATATAGACCGTCTTGTCTGAGGTCTTCGCCGCCTGAATCGCGCGATCGAAGGCATCCGCGGAGTCGCGGATGCCGCGCGGGTCGGCGCCGAAGTCGGTGACGGAGACGGAGTTCGCTGGCTGCGGCGCGGGATCATCGACGTATTGGAAGTCGACGAGGTCGATGACCGTCCACGCTGCGTTCGAGCCGGCGGGCACGCTCAGGCGGACGACATCACCCGGCTGGTAGGTGTTGTGGAGCAGCACACGCTGCTCGTCGTAGAAGTGCATGGGCCTGAACGGCTTCGACACGGTCGGCGTCGGCGTCGTAGCGGCGGGAACGCACGAGCACTCGGTGATCCACCAGTCGGGGTGCAGCAGATCCGCCGTAGGGTCGTTCGTGAACGGATACTGGTTGTAGAGATACGAGTACTTCGACGTGAGCGTGATCGTCTGCGGATGTGTGTTGCCACTGCCATTGTGGTCCACGCTCACGGTCAATGGGGCGTCGATTCCGCCGCCGGTCGGGGCGTCGGGGATCGCGTAGCGGATCGTCACCGCGTTCGCCCGCTGCGTGAGCGTGAACGCGACGTACTGGCCAGGTGTAAGCTGCACGGCTTGCCGGCCTGACGCCTCGCCCGACAGTGTGTACGCCGACGTGTCGAACGGGAGGATTGTTCCGTTCGTCGTGGCGTTCTCGGCCTCCTGCTGGACGATACCGAGCTGGGCGCCGCGTCCCGCGACGAGCGACGGGTCGATCGCGGCGACGGTCACGGGGTTGCTCGCGGCACCGGTCACGCGCGGGGAAGCGTGCGCCCGCACCACGATAGCGACGCCGGATGCCACGGTTGCGAGCGTAGCCACGATGACTAGAACTGTGGCCGCGCGTAGAGGCGTTAGCTTGCGGGATCTCAAACCTTGGTTCAGCATACTCCCCTCCGCAAAATCGTAGATTGAGGACTACTCTGCACCCATGTTGTGCAGTAATCAGCCACAGGCGTTCTTAGCCCAACCAAAGAGTGCCTGGGATGAGGCCAAATGCGGTCGGACGTATCATAACAGCGATACGCGAGGAGAAAATAGCGTGATGTGTGGCTTTATTTAGAAAACGTTTCCCAGCCTGTCTGCTCCAAACTATACGGATTCAATGGGTGGTTGTCAAGAGGAGAAAACGGCGTGATGTGTGGCATATGGAAAACGTTTCCCAGTCTCATACCCTCTCCGCAACATCAACGTAGATTGAGGACTCGTTCGATCTGCGTATCGTTGCGAGTGTAACGTCGGCAGAAATGCTGATCTCTTTCTGCATCTCTGCAAGTCGTTTCCGGGGCAGCTCCGGGCCACTTGCGTTGTAGATGAAGAAGGTTTTTTGAGAGCTTGCATAATGATGGTACCCATCTTGCCGTAGTAAGAATTGAGGCAAGTATTACTGCCTCGCTGCAAAAGGAGTCAAAACTGTTCGCATCAATGTGTGCCTAGGAGTGGGGGGCGAGATTCATGAGCACAATCCTGCTTGAGTGAGCAAACACAACCTGAAACGGCAAGGACGGCCAATCAGCGGCCAAGACGCCAAAGGCATTTAGACAGAAGGATAGCATCGAGGACATCGTGGCGAGTAACACATTCAACACGCCTGAGACTCACGAAAGTGAGGTAAACAGGCAATCTACAGCAGCACGGCCTGCACGCGGCCGTGCGTCAATGAGCGAGTCTAGTCTATCCAGCGCGCCCAATGCGCGGGAGTTGGTGCAAGAGACGCAAGTGGTCGCGCCGCGTGATCGTGTGCGCTGGGGTCCTATTTGGGCAGGCCTGTTGACCACATTCACTAGCTTCCTGCTGCTTGCGCTGCTGGCCTATGGACTGGGCCTGCTCACCAATGACGGGAGGAGTGGAACAGGCGTCTCGGGCGCATCGCCATGGGTTACAGCGATTATTGGC
>DASVOW010000622.1:0-5632 GCA_036383155.1 Ktedonobacterales bacterium | reverse complement strand
ACGCCAAGCGCCGCGAGCGGATCGAGAATGACGCCCGGCGCGGGCACCATGCCTGGATCGATGATGACGTGCGCGTCACCGTCGCGGACGTAACCGACGGTGGACGCGACGCGGGAGGCAGCGTAGCCATTAAATAGAACATGCACCTCCGCGGACATAGCGGAAGGTTGATCTGGATGTTGCGACATAAGCGGTACACCTCTTTGGAGACGAACTATCAGAACATGATATGTGTTCAGCCAGCACGCGAAAGCCACAAGCTGCCGGATGAATCGGCGACTGTGGCGATGATATCGGGTGTAAGCCCGTTCGCCTGGGCGATGGCGGCGTAGAGCGCAGCGCTGGGCCGGGGCGTGCGTACCTGGGTCTGCGGATCGAGGTGGAAGAAGCCAAAGCGGAGCCGCCAGCCCTCGGCCCACTCGAAATTGTCGACCAGGGACCAGTGAAAATAGCCGCGCAGATCCACACCGGCAGCAATTACGTCATGCATGGTGCGCGCGGCCTCTACCAGCAGCCAGGGGCGGATATGGTCAGCGGCATCGGCGACACCGTTCTCTGTGACGTAGATGGGCTTGCCAAGCGCGGCGACGCGGCTGGCGACACGCGAGATGCTGAACGGGGAGACTTCGGTAAATGGCGTGCCGATGGGTTGATCGCCCTGGGGTGAGCCGGGGCGCGCATAGTTGTGGCCGAATAACTGGAACGGGTAGCGCAGGTCAAAGGAGACGAGCGCACGATAGTAGACGTTGATGCCGACATAGTCGCAGGTGCCGCGCACGCCTCGCAGATCGCCGGCAAAGAGGTTGAAGGGGAAGACGGCCTCGCCGGTGTGGATGGCGCGAGTGAAGAAGTCATTGAAGGCGGCATCCTGGAGGCCAGCGACGAGGCGGTCGAGCGGCGAGTTTGGATTGGCGGGGTCGAAGACGTTATAGTGTTGGGACCAGCCCACACGCGCATGGGGCTGCAGGCGGTGGATGGCGTGGTAGGCGGCAGCATGGGCGCGCGCCATGGTCGCCTGGACGCGCACCGCGCCGATGGCGTCACCTTTGAGGCCTGGGGGAAAATCTGCCAACTCGTAGCCAAAGGTGCTGTAGATATTTGGCTCGTTGATGGTGCACCAGAAGTCGCAGAGGTCGCCAAGGGCCTCGACGGCATGGGTAACATAGCGGGTGAAATGCTCGACGGCGTCGGAGGAGCGGAAAGCGCCACGTTTCTCGAACCAGATGGGGTGGGTGAAGTGATGGAGGGTCACCAGCGGCTCGATGCCGCGTGAGCGCAAGCCGATGAGCATGTGGCGATAGCGCGAGATGGCCTGGGTGTTCCACTGGCCGGGCTGCGGCTCGATGCGGCTCCATTCGAGCGAGAGGCGCAGGGCGTTGAGGCCCATGTGCTGGGCACGGTCGAAGTCGTGTTCGGCGTGCTGGCCCCACCAATCGCAGGCGAGGCCACAGGTGTCGCCAGTCTTGATATGGCCACGCTGTTCCCAGTCATACCACTGGTTGTTGGTGTTGCCCCCTTCGTATTGATGGGAGGCGGTCGCTACGCCCCACAGAAACCCTGGAGGGAAGAACAGACTCTGATCGGCCGGTACGTGTCGCGAAGCTTCCTGGGGCTGCTGTGCCATTCATTCCTCCCTCACTCAAGACCGCCTCACACCTCTGGCACAGACAGCATACAGTATGAGCGTGGTGGGATGGAAGAGGAACGTGGCGAGGAACTCGCTTTTTTCGCTAGCTCTGGGCGTCGTCGCGGGCGACGGCGCTCCTGGCGACAGTGCTGGATGCCAGAGGTGATTCGCCGGCTTCCATGGGGGCGACCAGCGGCAAGCTGACGTGGAAGGCGCTGCCTTTACCGCACTTACTCTCGACTGAGATGTGCCCGCCATGACGCTCGACGATCTCTTTGGTAATGTAGAGACCAAGGCCTAAGCCAACACCGGATCCGCTCTGCACTTCGACTCCTGGCACGCGGTAGAAGCGCTCGAAGATATGGGGAAGCTCGACCTCGGGAATGCCCGTGCCCTGGTCGCGCACTGTGAACCCCACATGGCCGTCTTGAGGGGTGATCGTCAGGGTGACAGGAGAGCCAAGAGGGGAGTATTTGAGCGAATTGGAGAGCAGGTTTGTCAACACCTGACTGATGCGGTCGATATCTACCTCTATCTCGATAGGCTCGGCGGGGGCTTCGAAGATGATATGTCGGTCAGTCGCAGCGACCTGCTCGTCAACGACCTGGCGACACAGCGCGATAAACTCACACGGCTCCAGGCGCAAAGCGAGCTTGCCAGACTCTATGCGCGAGATGTCGAGCAGATCATTGACGAGCGTCTCCATGCGGCGAATGGCGTATTCCATACGCGCGAGATATTGCGCTTCGGGGGCGCCACTGCGCTCGAGACGGCGGCGTGTGAGCTGCGTGAGACCTTTGAGGCTGGTGAGGGGCGTCTTCAACTCATGCGAAGCGATGCCCAGGAACTCATCTTTCTGGCGCTCGAGGCTGTAGAGCTCGGTGATGTCGGCGGCGATGCCGACGGCGCCGATGATCATCCCTTGTTCATCACGGATAGGCGAGGCACTGAACTGAACGGGAACCTGCTTGCCGGTGCCGTGATGGCGCATGAAGAAACGGACGTTGGTCTGGGTGATGCCGTCGAGCGCCTGATAGAGGGGATATTCCTCCAGCGGCATAGGCGTGCCGTCGAGGCGGTACAACTCTTCCTGCTGGCTGAGCGTTTCGATGTGGCGCAGCTTCTCTCCATCTTCCATGCCGACCATCGTCACACCTTGCTCATTGACGCGAACGAGCTGGCCGCTGGCGTCACACACGTACACGGCACCGGGCATCGCCTCGAAGATCGTATTTAGCTCAGCGGCGCGCTGGCCGAGCTCAGCCGCCAGCTTCTCAACCTGACGGCGCGCCTCGCGCTGCTCACGCGTGCGGTCTTGCGCCTCCTGGTAGAGGCGGGCGTGGTCGATGGCGAGGGCAATGCGGTCAGCGGCAAGATGAAGCAGGCTCGCGTCATCTTGCGTGAAGCGGCGACGCTTCCGGGCGCCGCATTGAATCACGCCAATAAGGCGGCCATCGACGAGCAGCGGCGCCCCGACAACGGAACGCATTGACTCCTTCAGGCGAGGGTTGAAGACCTGCTCTTTCGAGACATCGTCGACGAGCATTGCCTCATGAGTGACTGCTATGCGGCCGGCGAGGCCAACGCCGAAGGGGATACGTGTGCCAGACGTAAATACGTCTTCAAGACCAAGCGTCGCGCGGACGATCAGCTCGTCCGTGTCGTCGCTTTTCAGCATGATGGTGACGGCATCGACGCTGAGCACGTCGCGCGCCCGTTGCAGCAGCTCAGGGAGCAGACCGTCGAGGGAGAGGTGTGCCAGGGCAACATCAGCGATGATCTGCAGGTTGCTCAGGCGCCGCGAGGCAGCCTCGGCCTCGATGAGAGCTGAGTCGCGCGCACGGAGCAATTCATCTTTCGCGGCGTTGGCGGCCACTAGCTCGCGTGTGCGCTCACGCACGGTCTGTTCGAGGTGGGCGGCATGTTGCTCCAAGGCGAGGCGTTGTTCCTCCACCTGGCGGCGCAGCTTGCGCACCTGGATGGCGCGGCTCAGCGAGGCGACGAAGTAATCGCGGTCGATGGGCTTTTGGATAAAGTCATACGCGGCTCCACGGAGCGCCTGGATCGCCAGGTCGTGTTCGCCGTGGCCAGTGATGAGCAGTGTGGGTGTGTCGGGACGCAACGAGTGGATTTTGCCAAGCAAGGCCAGCCCATCCATCTCCGGCATCTTGATGTCGCTGACGATGGCGTCATAATCGGTCTGCGCGATCTTCTCAAGCGCGGCCAGCGCGGAATCGCATGTGTCTACCCCTGTATCGGGCATACGGATCTGTAACGCGGTTGGCAACGCCTCGAGAAGTGCGGCGTCATCGTCGACGATGAGGATGCGCGGCTGACTCATGAGAACAATTCCCTTGCTGCACCATCAGGTTTGCCGAGCGGCAGGCGGATCCAGAACGTCGCGCCCTCGCCAGGGTGATTCTCGACAGTGATCGTCCCCTGATGGTCTTTAATAATACCGTATGTAATTGAAAGTCCTAGCCCGGTACCAGCACCAACTTCTTTTGTCGTGAAGAAGGGATCGAAGATACGCTGCTCCAGCCCCTCAGGAATGCCAGTGCCAGTGTCGGCGAAGGACAGTACGACGGTGTCTTGCTCGACGCGGCAGGTGACCGTGACAAGCTTGCGCGGCGCCGTGGCAAGAGCGTCGCGGGCGTTCGCCAGCAGGTTGATGAAGACCTGCTCCAACTGAATGGCGTTGCCGATGACTATAGCATCGCCCGGGAGCAGGTCGAGCTTGACGTCGATCTGTCGAAGGCGAAGCTGTTCCTGAATCAGCGAGAGCGCGCGCTGGATGGTCTCATTGATCATCACCGGCTCACGGCTCACCGAGGCGGCACGCCCAAATGTGCGCAGATGTGAGATGATCTCGCTCGCCTTGCGTACCTGCTGCATGGCATTGCTCAATTCATGCAGGGCGCGGGTCTTGTCGCCACCATCTATCTCCAGCAGGTCGATGGCATTGCCGACGAAGAGTCCGATGTTGTTGAGTGGATTGTTTAGCTCGTGGGCAACGCCGGTGGTAAGCTCGCCGAGCGTCGCGAGCTTGCCCGCCTGCACCAGTTGCTCTTGCTTGTCGCGAAGCTCTTGCTCGCGCCGCTGGATCTCGGCGGTGGTCTCGGCGAGGTCGCCCATGATGTGGATCATGGCCTTACGGCTATTCTCCAGCCGCAGGTTGGATTGATGCGAGTCCTGCAGGATGTGAAGCAGGGCGCGACGCGAGTTGTCGAGGCGCTCCGTCTGCCGGGCAAGGCGACTGCGATCTTCTTCGTAATCGGCAAGAATATGCAGCATGGCCTTGCGCTGGTCGGCAAGCCTCTTGTTGACCTTGTTGAGGTCGTCCATGATATGGCTCATCGCCTGGCGTCGATTCTCGGCCAGTTGCACACGCTGCTGAAGCTCAGATTGCCGCTCGCGCAGACGCAGGTATGCGTCGAACAGACGATCGAAATGACCTGCGCGGCGCAGCTCCTCAATGGAGGCATCTGTTAGCGCTCCAATATCAGGATCACCGGGATCATCTGGATGGAAGACGCGCTCATCCAGAGCATCTGGCATATCCGGCGCGTCAGAGTCGCGAGAAAGCGGCACATTAGTACACAGCCTTTCGGTATCTGCACGTGAGGCGCCTACCTTCAAGACCATGCACCTCGTCCTTTCTCACCACGCTTCTCAAGGTCCTTCTTCAGCGCATCGATCTCTTTCTCCAACGCGATCATCTTCAGCTCGCGGCCAACGACCACCTCCTCGAACTTCTCCAGATCGAGAATCTTCTCCTGTAACTCGGCCTTGGACTCCTGCAGATCTCTCACCACTTGCTCGTAGGCGCGCATGTCGCGCAGGATGCCGATAGCGCCGATGACTTTGCCGTCGGCGTCACGCAGCGCCGAGGCGTTGAGCGTCGTAGGGACGACTTCACCCGAGGCGGTACGTGGATTGAGGCGAGCATTACGGGTGACGCCGCGCTCGACGACTTCGCGCAGGGCGGCGGTGAACTCGCGGGTC
>DASVOW010000621.1:0-5699 GCA_036383155.1 Ktedonobacterales bacterium | reverse complement strand
CTCCGGCTCCTCGATGTGCGCGAAGCACCCGCTGCGCTCCATCATGACGAACTCCGCCTGTGGCGCATATCGCGCAAATTCCTGCTGATAGCGCGGGTAGAGGGCGCGGTCGTAGCGCCCCGCGATGACCAGCAGTGGCATCGCCAGCTCCTTCAGGCGCGGGCGGAAGTCTGGGAGATTGGTCACCTCGCCGCCGATAAAGAACTCAATGTCGTCGCCGACGAAGACATAGTACAGGTCATCGTTGCGCGCACCGGGCTCGCTCACCAGCTTCGACACATTCTCTGGATTGTAGTAGCGCACGAGTGGCCCGTGGACGCGGTAGAGCTCCTGGATCTCGGGGGCCGATGAGCGCAGGCCGCCCGTGCGCAACGCGAGAATGCGTTCCCAGACCTCGGGGAACTGGTTAGCCAGCTCGCGGTTGATATTCTCGTGGTTGCGCTGCCACATTTCAGGGCTGTGCAGCGTATTGGCAAGGATGAGGCGGCGGACTGCGCGCGGATGCGCGAGAGCATAGCCCTGGGCTACCATGCCGCCATAACTGAAGCCATACACATTCCAGGCGTCGATGCCGAGCTTTTGCCGCAGCGCTTCGATGTCCGCGACATCGTGCGCGAAGGTAATGTCGTGATATGAAGCCGGCTTGTCCGAGCGTCCGCGACCGCGGTAATCGACATAGATGACCCGATAGCGATCGGCCAGAGCCGAGAAGGCCGGGTGGAAGGTCAGGTGCGAGTTGGCCGGCCCTCCAGCCAGCAGCACGAGCGGCTCGCCGCCGGCGGGACCCTCGATCTCAACCCAGATGCGACCACCGTCGAGCTCGACGAATTGACCGGGCGCGTGCGCAACCTCAGGTGTGACAGGTGAAGTAGACATGCAGACTCCTGTCCCACGCTGCCCATGTATCGGCAGCGGGACTGTGTGTTAAGAAAAGGTGATCGATGCGCTAGATGTGACGGAGGAGAATCGGGAATCAGGATGTCAGCGGCGCGGCACTGGGGTGCTCCTTCACCGTGTGCGTGCGCCTTCGCTGGCGAGCAGTGTGCGCTTGCGCTCAGGGCCCCAGCGATAGCCTCCAACCGCGCCATCCGTCTTGCGGACGCGGTGACACGGGATGACGAGCGCGACAGGGTTGCTCGCGCACGCTTGCGCCACGGCCCGCGTCGCTGCTGGCTGGCCGATGATCTGCGCGACCTCGGCATAGGAATGTGTCTGCCCGGATGGAATCGTGCGCAGCGCCTCCCAGACGCGCCGCTGGAACGGTGTTCCGACAATGTCGAGTGGCAGTTGGGCGAGTGGCACAGAGTCCGGCTCCGCGTCCTGCCCATCGAGGGTGTTCAAGATGATGCGAACGTAGTCGCTCAGCCCATCGCCGCGTTCCACTCGCACTGCCGCGGGATATTCGCGCTCCAGCGCCGCCACCAGCGCGGCATCACTCTCACCGAAGTAGACCGCGCAGAGGCCACGCTCAGTGGCCGCGACCAGCAACCTGCCAAGTGAGCACGCGACCGTCGTGTAGCTGATCGTCATGCCCTGCCCGCCACGCTGATATGCGGAGGGTGTCATACCAAGCTGTGCCGGAACGTGCTCGTAGAGGCTGCTACTGGAGCGGTAGCCAGCCTGATAGAGAGCATCCGTCACGGTGGAGCCCTCGCGCAAGTGTCGCTTGAAGCGCTCCCGGCGCTGCGCCTCGACGTACTGCCGCGGCGTGACCCCGGTGATGCGCTTGAAGGTCCGCTGGAGGTGTGTGGGGCTGAGATATGCCACCTGGCTCAGAGCCGCAAGCGACAGATCCTCATCAAGATGAGCCTCGATATACTCACGGACGCGGCGGATTGCCTCACTCTGGTCGTCTTGTAGCGCATCCGGCTGGCAGCGACGGCACGCGCGGAAGCCTTCGCGCTCGGCGGCCTGCGCTTCGGCGAAGAATCGAACGTTAGCACGCAGCGGGCGCCGCGATGGACACGAGGGACGGCAATAGACGCCGGTGGAGCGCACCGCGTACACAAACGTGCCATCAGCCGCGCGATCTCTCGCGATGACGCGCGCCCAGAGCACATCTTCCTGCTCAAGCAAAGGCGCGTCCATATCTGCCGCTCGCTCTCTCACTCTTGCTGCACCCGTTTGCCTTCTATCGAGGACTGCGCCCATTGTCGTACCTCCCCACCGCCAATGGTGTCATACCACATTGACGGTACACGCTTAACCTATGCCTCCATTCTAGGCGAAGTGAGAACCGAACACTATCGCTTTCTTGCGCTCAAATTCGCACGCAGTCCAGAGCATGTTTGAAAACGCAAAAGGCGACATGATCAGGCGTATGCCCAGATACCGACCATGACTCCTCACCCGCCAGTTCACCCCTGTTCAGAGTAGAGAGGCGCTAGGCATTCCACGTATTTTGGTCCAGAACGTGCGCCGATCTGCTTAATCAGACGCGGGCTGGGCAATTGTCCCATATCAACTTGAGCTAACGTCTGTAGACACCGCTCACATCAAAGTGGCTACACTTCACTTCGTCACCGGTGCTTCACCCATAACGCGGCTATACCTGCAGGAAGAGGTTAGACGCGCCCCACTGCTTCATTGTCAATCTTGCCGCGTCCCACGCCAGCTTCCTTCTAATGCCAGCGAAGCTACAAAGATGTCCCCAGTAAGGCGACCAATCTAGCATCCGATCTTCTGCTCTGTCCAGTAACGCGATCAATCTAGCATCGTATCTCCTGCACTATGACGACTGCAAACGCCTGTACTGGCGAACCAACCAGCACGCGCGCCCTGGTCGGCTCCCTTCTCTGCTACGTACGCGCAAAGCCGTTTAGAAACAGAACGAGTCAAGCAAAGGACGAAGACACTCCGTCCGTTGCAATATTATGTCAACTTAAAGCATGCGGTTGGCATAGGCTGCTTCCAGTGCCTGTGCGTTGCTCTGCCTCACACAAACGTGAACGCTCTGAGTGGACATCCCATATGGCTCAAGCCAGGGGCTTTCTTACCGATCGTCTGTCAAACGGCTCCAATCATCTGCCCAGCAAGAAGGTGGCAGTGTCCTGCATTGTGAGGTACGGCATGTCCCGATGTAGCGACGCTCCACTGTTCTAGCGAGCAACGCGTATCGCCAACCGATGCTGATCCTGTGGGGATGGACACAAGAAGTGTGCGGGGAGGTATCGAGCCATGATGCGTTGGATCATGACGTGGTGTTTGAAGTTTCGCTTGGTCGTGCTCGGTGTTGCTGCAGCGCTGATGGTCTTTGGCACGGTCCAGCTACGCAGTGCCCCAGTGGACACCTTGCCCGAGTTCGCGCCTCCATACGTGGAAGTTCAGACCGAAGCACTCGGACTCTCGGCCCCCGAAGTAGAAGAGTTGGTCACCCTCAATCTGGAGGAGTTGCTCAGCGGCACGCCATTTCTGCAATCGATCCACTCCACATCGGTCCCCGGGCTCTCGTCCATTATTCTTGTTTTTGAGCCAGGCACCGATGTGATTCGTGCGCGGCAACTGGTGGCTGAGCGCCTTAGTCTTGCGGTGACCATCCCAAACGTGGCACAACCACCAACTATCATCCAACCTGTGTCGGCGACGAACCGGGTCATGATGGTGGGCCTCTCCTCGAAACACGTTTCTGCGATCCAGATGTCGGTGATCGCCCGTTGGACTATGCGCCCCGCACTCTTGTCGGTAGCTGGAGTGTCAAATGTAGCCATTTGGGGCATGCGAGACCGCCAGTTGCAGGTGCAAGTCGACCCACAGCGATTAGCTGCCAATCATGTCACGCTCGACCAGATTGTCTCGACGACCGGGAATGCCTTGTGGGTCTCGCCATTGAGCTTCTTGAACGCATCGGCGCCCGGGACTGGCGGGTACATCGACACTCCAGGACAGCGGCTCGGCGTTCAGAACGTGTTGCCGATCTCCTCAGCAGGCGATCTAGCCAAAGTGAGCCTGGACGGCACGAATAGGCGCCTGGGAGACGTGACCACAGTGGTAGAAGATCATCAGCCACTCATTGGAGACGACGTCCTCAACCAAGACCCGGGTCTCCTGATCGTCGTCGAGAAATTCCCCGGAGCCAATACGCTGGACGTGACGCGTGGCGTCGAAGCAAAACTGCAGGAGCTGCAACCTGGACTGACTGGCATTCAGGTCGACACTCACGTCTTCCGCCCGGCAAACTTCATCGAGACGGCGATGGGCGATCTCACGCGGTCACTGCTCATCGCTGGTCTGCTTGTGCTGTTGGCCTTTCTCTTCTTCCAATGGCGGATGGCGCTGATCTCCCTGGTGGCGATCCCGTTGTCGCTGCTGGCGGCTGGCCTGGTGCTCAATTGGCGTGGGGCCACCATCAATACTATGATCCTCGCCGGGCTAGTGCTGGCCCTCAGCATACTCATCGACGATGTGGTGTGTGACGTCGAGAACATCATGCGGCGGCTGCGACAGCATCGGCGAGCGCGGGAAGCGGGAGAGCGCGACGACCGCTCCACCGCGCACGTCATCATCGACGCCTCCCTCGAGGTCCGCGGCCCGATGATCTATGGCACGCTGATTATCCTGCTGGCGATACTGCCACTCCTGTTTTTGACAGGAGTAACGGGGGCGTTCTTCCAGCCGCTGGCGATCGCCTATGGGCTGGCGCTGCTGGCCTCGATGCTGGTGGCGCTCACCGTCACCCCTGCCCTCTGCCTGCTCTTGTCTCCGGTGCCGTTTTCGCGTCGCGAATCCCCTCTCTTCTCGTGGCTACAGCGGAAGTATAGCGCGGTGCTGCAGCGGGTGATCCGCACGCCCTATCCGGCGCTGGCCACCTTCTGCCTTGTTCTGCTCCTTGGTGTGGCCGCGGCCCCCTCGCTGAGCGGGGCGCTCATCCCGACCTTCAAGGAACCGAACATCACAGTCCAATTGCAGGCCGTACCGGGCACGTCCTATCCAGAAATGACTCGGATTGCGACGCTGATGAGTCGACAGTTACGGGCTGTCCCCGGAGTCCAGAACGTCGCCGCCACCATCGGGCGTGCCGTGCTGGGAGATCAGGCAGTTGACGTCAACTTCGCCCAACTCGTGGTCAGCGTAGATCCCCACGCGAACTACGACAAGACGGTTGCCACCATTGAAAAGACGGCCAACGGCTACCCTGGAATCAACCACGACGTACAGACCTATCTGAACAGCAAGATCAATGAGGTGCTGGTGGGGTCGAGCGACGACCTGGTGGTGCGCATCTTCGGCCCCAACCTCGCCACCTTACGCAGCAAGGCCGAGGAGGTGCGCCGCTCGCTGGCCCAGATCCCCGGCACCAGCGACGTGCATACCGAGCTTCAGGTCGACCAGCCGCAGATCCAGGTGACGGTGGACCTCGCCAAGGCCCAACACTATGGCCTCAAGCCTGGCGACGTCCGCCGCCTGGCATCTACACTCGTAGAGGGCATTACTGCTGGAAGCCTCTATGATCAGCAGAAAGTATTCGACGTAGTCGTGGTTGGGACGCCGCAGACGCGCCACAGCCTGGACAGCGTGCGCAACCTGCTGCTCGACACCCCCAGCGGCCAGCCCGTACGCCTGGGCAACGTCGCGGACGTCTCCATTCAGTCCGCGCCGAGTATGATACCGCACGATACGATCTCGCGACGCATCGACGTGGGCTTGCACATACATGGTCGCGATCCCTCCGCGGTGGCGCAGGAGGTGCAGCAACGCCTGGG
>DASVOW010000620.1:0-3638 GCA_036383155.1 Ktedonobacterales bacterium | reverse complement strand
GACGATGTAGCCAAGTCCCATGCCCAGGCCACCAAGCACGCCATACGACAGGTACAGGATGAGCAGATTACCGTCGGAGAACCCCGCCAGTAGAACGCCCACACCGTAGCAGACGCCAGCAACGGTGGCGACGTATCGTGGACCGACGTGGTCCATCCAAAATCCGCCAATGGCGGCGCCGATGCCCAGTACGGCGATGGCGATGGTAAAGGTCAGCGTGACCTGAGTCGCTGTCCAGTTGTGTGCATTGCGGAGAGGAGTGACGAAGACGCTCCAGGCGTAGACGGCGCCAAGGGAAAGCTGCATGACAACTGCAGCGACGACGATGATCCAGCGGTTAGGAAGCTTCTGTGCGGCAGCATTGTTCACCACGGGCTATGCTCCTTTCGAGCGCTACTCTGGTGTTCAGTACGCAACGGCGCGTGTATATGCTGACTCAAGCATCCAAAGCACAAACGTTTGTCTTCTACACTCCTTTCCGCTATGAAGCAGCTTTACTATCTGCTTCCACGTCTGGCTGGAATTCTATTGAACGTAGCTAACCTATGTCAAGGAACCTCCCAATGTCCCGTACTAGTTCAATCTACGTCACCAAGTTTCATCGTGCCGGTCAAACTGGCACGACGCTACGCAGGGTTGCGGTAGCCACCGCCCAAGAACGGAACGCACCCCCAGCGTATCCCCAACCCACTTTAGCGCGTGTTTGGCAGCGGATGCAGCGGTTCACGCCTGAGACTGCACGCCTCCACGCCCGTATCTACCGCCCACCGCACGTGTGAACGTGTGGGTCGGCGTGTGGTTCTTGTTCGTGGTGCCCTGTCGGCATGCGACGCATACTGCGCGTATCGCCGGAGTGTTGCGGGCAGGTCACCCGCGTCGTGGCGTGAGCGGGCAGAGGAATGCCAGTTCCGCGAGCACCTTCCAAGAGCACCGTGTCTGGCCGCCCTCTGTGTTATCTGCGTCTGATTGGTGATACAAAAGCAGGAGGATGTCCAGGCTCAACATGAGGTATCTCTCGCGTGACGGCGCGAGGTTTCGGGGGGGCTAGAGAGAAGGGTCGAAAAAAACGTCTCCAGGGCTCCTCTAAGCAAGAAAGAGAGAGGACACATGGCAACCATCATTCCCAAAGAGCACCTTCAGAATGGCATCCTGTTCCAGGGAAAGGACTATGGAGGTATACCCATTTCGTTTTTCTGGATGCAGCTTCCGCCTGATGGAGGACCCAAACTGCACTACCACCCGTATGACGAGATTTTTATCGTTCTGGAGGGTCGCGCCACGTTCACGGTGGGTGAGAGCACGTTAGAGGTCGAGGCAGGAAACGTCGTAATCGGACCAGCTGGTGTGCCCCACAAGTTCAGTCAGATTGGCGAAGAAAGCTTGAGGATAGTCACTATTCATCCGAGTCCAAGAACGATCGGAACGAGGGTTGAGGAGGGAAACGAGTGACAGGCAGACTCTACCAGAGCAAGCGAGAAACGAGCATCACCAAAAGGGTGTAAGATCCCACGGGATGAGCAACGAGATGTACTTTCGGCTAAAGGAGCTTCACTGGCTCGTTCAATGCCCAATCTTTCTATTTGCAAGGTTCAGAAATAGCTCTGCCTTATGGAGGCAAGAGAGTCAGGCGGGATCCTTTGAAGCTAGATTGCTGATGAATTCCATCTCGTTGCGTCTCCCGTGGGAAGATCGATACATTCGAGTGAAGTTCAGACGAATTGTTTGAGCGTGTCAAGAACTGGCGTTACGCACCTATGTTACACTTGCTAGGCAAGCCTGCTTGGCATACCATCAGCAGGGCGGCGGAGCAGCAGGGCAGGAGGGAGGCAGGGTAAGGTATGGCGCAGAGTAGCCCCAGGCAACATACAGAATCGCGCAGCATGCTCCCGCTGCGGAAGCTCGACCGAGTGCTCCGCAACTGGTGGAAAGGTATCGTCGTTGGTGTGGTCGCGCTGTACATCATCGCCTGGGCGATAGCGCCTGCGGTTCGTGCGGTGGCGCTCGTGCGCGGGCCAGGGGGACGCTCCGCTCCGGATCCGGCCCAAGCGGGAATGCCGGTGGAGACGGTGCGCTTTCCGGCGACGGACGGCGTGCGGCTCTCAGGATGGCTCGCCGTCGCCTCACCGCGTGCGCCGACGGTCATCCTCGTTCACGGCTTCAAAGGGTCACGCGTCGCGATGCTGCCCTGGGCACACTTCCTCTATGCGGCGGGATATAACGTGCTGCTCTTCGACGACCGTGGCTGTGGCGAGAGCGAGGGGTGGGCGACCACGCTCGGGGCACGTGAGGCGGACGACCTGATCGGCGCGGTGCGGTATCTTCAGGGGCGGGCCGATCTGCCGGTGAAGCGCTACGGGGCGATCGGCGTCTCGCTGGGCGCGGGCGTCGTGCTGCTTGCCGCGGCGCGTGAGCCCGCCCTCGCCGCAGTGGTGGCGGATAGCGCGTGGACCGATGAGCGCCCGCAGCTCGACCGCATGGCGACGCTTCCCCTTGGCCCCTTCGCGGTCCCAGCGCTGCCATATGAGCCAGCGCTGGTAGACACGCTGATCGGCGCGCGCCTGGAAGACGCGCGCCCACTTGCGGCTATTCCCCATATCGCGCCACGGGCGGTGCTCCTGATTCACTCGGCTGACGATGGCAACACGACCACCCCACTCTCAGGCGAACGTGCGCTCTATGCCGCCGCCGGTAAACCGAAGGCACAGTGGATCGCGCCGAGTGGCGGCCACGCAGGGGCGCTGCAGGCGCATCCGCAGGAATACGAGCAGCAGGTGCTGGCCTTCTTCACCGCGCATCTCGGCGTGTCCGCAGCCCCCTAACTTCACAGCGCGTGGTCGCTGCCTTCTGGGCTGATCCCGTGCTGATGGCTGGGACACCGGCACCCTGATGGGCACGGTCGTCGTGCGGGTGTATCGTTGCCCACCCCTTTCATTCCATGATTGATACCAATTTCGGTTCGGGTGTTGGCGTTGGCCAACCTCACGGAGCGCGGTTTCCCCTCTCCCTGTAGGAGAGGGAGCAGGGGGTGAAGACGCACGCCTGCCAAGCTACGCCGGAGAGGGTTGCGCTTGCTCGCTAGGCGCCGCCTGCGATACAGCCTTGGGCGGCCGGACGAAGAGCGGTAGCGCGATGCTCACCAGCATGATCACGGCGATGATAGTGAACGCCGGTCCATAGCCGCCGGTGCGGTCGACGACCTGCGTGATCAGCAGCGGCCCGAGCACGCCGCCCGCGCTCCACGCCGTAAGCATCGTACCATAGATGGCGCCTGACCGCTTGGGACCGAAGTAGTCAGCCGCGAAGATTGGCATCGTGCCGAAGCCTCCGCCATAGCAGAGGGCGATGATGCATGCGAGCGGCGCGAAAAGCGCAAAGCCCGTCGCGACGGCAACGCTTGCGCCTACGCTCTGAGCCAGCGGCTTGGCCTGCGAGATGATCGCGATGCCTGCGGTCACGTTGAGCGTCAGGATCGCCCACAGCACATACCATTGCCCCCGCGTCAGCGCCTCACTCGGCGTGAAATCCTTCGCGGCTCGCTGCGCCGTCACACGTGCCAAAGGCGTCCACCCCACCGGCGCATAGCCTGCCGGTGGATTAGCGTAGAATTGCGCGACGGCGACCACCAGGATCAGATAGAC
>DASVOW010000619.1:0-5910 GCA_036383155.1 Ktedonobacterales bacterium | reverse complement strand
CCCACCCGTCCGCTTTGGGGATGCCACGTCCGCAAACACCACCCCAACAACCACAATTTCGCCTGACCCCAACCCGCGCAGGCGGGTTTCGCGGCACGAAGTGCCTTCAGGCACGGTTGCAACCGCCGGCTCTCCGGTTTCCACCGCCCGCTCTTCTTCAACCATTTCACCTGTCGGCCTGCCCACCGATGCCTCCACCCGCGCCGAGATGCTGCTCCTCGTCCTCTTCGGCACGGCAGCCGCTCTCGTCGCCGCCTGCGAGCTCATCTTCCTGCGCGACATCTTCAACTCCCGCATGAACACCGTCTTCAAGCTCTACTTCCAGGCGTGGCTCCTGCTCGGCATCGCCGCCGGTCCCGCCCTCGCCCTGCTCATCAGTGCGGCCCGCGCCCGCCTCCGCGCCACGTTCGCCACCACCCTGTCACTTTCGCCCGAGACCCCCACCACACATGCTACGACCACTGGCGCGCTAGCACTTGGGCAGACCACCCTCGCGCTCGCCCCCCAACCCGCCTCGCTCCTCACCCGCCTCATTCTTGCCACCTCGCAAGCTCAAACCGATTCCAATCCACCGCCAGAACAGACCCCCACAAACGGCGAAGTAGATCGCTCGCCCGATCCCAGTCCGCGCAGGCGGACTTCGCGGCACGAAGTGCCTTCAGGCGCGGTTTCAACCGCCGGCTCCCCGGTTTCAACCGCCCGCCCCCGTATTCCCGTCCCGAACCTCCCACTCGCGTTGCGTTGGCTCGGCGCGGCGGGTATCCTGATCTGGGGTACACTACTCGTCATCCTGATCGCTGCTGCGGCAATCTACCCGCTGCTGGCGACCTCCGCGCGTACGGGCAACTTCACGTCATCGGCGCGCACGCTCGATGGAACCGCCTACATGGCGACCGATCCCGTGCCGGTTCCCGCAAGCTGCACCGATGTTGGCGCCGGATCAAATGCCCATGACGACGAGGCCATCGCCTGGCTCAACACCCATCTGCCCGGTGAGGCCGTCGTCGTCGAGGCTCCCGGCTGCGAGTGGACGCATTACAGCCGCGTCTCAGCGTTCACCGGACTCCCAACCTTGCTTGGTTGGCCAGGCGGCCACGAGGGCGAGTGGCGCATCAACTGGCTGCCGCAGCACCCCGAGGTAGACAGCACCTTTGGCGATCGCCTGAACGCTATCAACCAGATCTATACGGATTCCAATCAAGACGCCGTGATCGCGCTGCTTCACCGGTATCATGCGCGTCTGATCTATGTAGGCGCCGCCGAGCGCGCGCTCTATCCAACTGCCGATATGAGGCGTTTTAGCGCGTTCATGCGTGTGATCTATACACGCGACGGCGTTACCATCTATGAGTTACCATAATCGTATATTGATCCGCTCCGGCTGCCCGCGCAGGGATGCCGCATGTGAGCATAGAGCTTGTTCAGAGAGGGAGTGTCGGGGGTGAAGGGTTCGCAGCAGAAAACGAAACGCATCGCCAAAGGCCAGAAGCGCGGTGCCCCCATAAATCAAAATAGACGACGCGCCACGCTGCTCACGACACAAGCCAACGCGGCGCTTGCCATGTCGGCGGCTGGCTCGATTTCATCCTCCAGCCGCTTCGCCGCCACGAACACGGCTGGTTCCGACGCCTCCACATCTACTGCTGGCAGCGTTGAGGAGCGTCCGCCTGAGCAGTCGTTCGAGCCGTTCAACCCGTTCGCCTCATGGCGCAACTGGTTCAAGCCGCCCACGCTCACCGTCGAGCAATACCTCTGGCTTGCCGTCCTCGCTCTCGCTGCGTTCCTGCGCTTCTGGAACCTCGGCGCCAAGCCCGTCCACCACGACGAGAGCATGCACGCCTACTTCTCGCTCGCCTGGACGCTTGACCCCGCCAGCTATGAGTACAATCCGCTGCTGCACGGCCCCTTCCAGTTCCATGCCGAAGGGGTGATGTTTGGCATCATTCTTTTCTTCCAGCATCTCTTCGTGCCGCACGCCGTAGGCAACCCCTGGATCAACGACACCACCGCCCGTTTCCTCCCCGCCCTCTTCGGCCTGGGCATCGTCGCGCTGCCCTATTACCTGCGCCGTGAGCTTGGACGCGTCGGCGCCTTGCTTGCCGCATTCCTCCTGGCGGTCTCGCCCGCCTTTGTCTATTTCTCGCGCTTCCTCCGCGAAGACATCTACTTCAATTTCTTCATGTTCGCGATGGTCGTCTGCGCGGTTCGCTACGCCCACGACCGCACGATGCGCTGGTTCGTCGGCCTCTTCGCCGCGACAGTCCTGGCCTACGCCACCTTCGAGGGCATCTTCCTCACCTTCGCCATCTTCTTCGGCTTCCTGGCAATCCTCCTCGTGTGGGAGCTTGCCACCTTTGTCGCGCGACTCCTCCCATCAAACTTGACTGGAGGCGAGCGGCTCTTCTTCAGCCGCGCGGGCTTGCTGGTGATCCTTGGCGGCATCGGTGGTGCGCTCGCTGTCACCGCGCTCCACATCGTCAATAGCCTCAACGTCTACATCATGGGCATCACCGGCGACAAGAGCCACCCAGCCCATGGGACGCAGAGCGACGCCTACGTACGCGCCCTCGAAAACAACAGCGTCGCCGTTGTGCTCTATGCCAGCATCATCATCGCGCTGCTCGTCATCGCCACGCTCATCTGGCAAATGATCCGCGACGACGCCCTCTACAGCGCCACCGACGCCATGCTCAGCGCCACCTCATCCGGCTCCGAATCAGGTTCGGAATCAGCTCCAGATGCCGGTGATGAGCTTGCTGCAGTCGCCCCCCATCTGAGCGTCCGCCAGCGTCGTATCCTGACGTTCGACGCGCGCCTCCAGGAATACCGCCTCCGGTTCGCCGGCTGGCGCGACCGCTTCGATCCAGCCGAGCACCCATTCCTGCGGCTTCTGTTTTCCGTCAACTGGGTCGAGTGGTTCGTCGCCTTCGTCGTCGGCTGGATGCTCTTCGCCGCCCTCTATTGGGTTGTACCGGGTGGCCCCGACGTCTCCACCATCGGCCAGGGCTTCCAGGTTGGCATCGGCAAAGGTATCTGGGAGGGCCTCTATTACTGGATTCAACAGCAGCAGGTGGCGCGTGGCGGCCAGCCGATCTATTACTACCTGCTTCTGCTCCCGCTCTACGAGCAGCTTGCGTGCGTCTTTGGTCTGGCTGGCATTGTCTATGCACTGATGCGCCCGACGCGCTTCCGCATGTTCCTCGTGTGGTGGTTCCTTGCGTCGCTGGCGATCTACTCCTGGGCTGGCGAAAAGATGCCCTGGCTGAGCATCCAGATTCTCCTGCCGCTCATGCTGCTTGCCGCCATTATGCTTGAGCGCGTCGTGCAGGGCTGCGTTGAGCTTGCCCGGCGTCTCGCTCGCGGCGAGACGTCCCTCCTGCGCGCTGCGCCACTGCGCCCCGCTGCCTCAGCCCTTGGTGGCGTCGCCGCGCTCCTTCTGCTCGTGCCGATGCTCTGGGGCATGTGGACCCTCTCCCAGCGCGACGCTGCCGACGCTCCCCACGAGATGATGGTCTACGTGCAGACCACCCAGGACGTCGATACCGTAATGAGCAAGATCCAGTATGCCGATCAAAAACTCTACCACGGCACGCACCAGATCCGCATCGGCGTCGGCCCTGGCATGGAGTGGCCCTTCCACTGGTACCTGCAGGACTACCCGAATACCATCTGGAGCTACAACGCCGGCGATGCCAAGTCCCCTCAGGTGGATGTCCTGCTCCTGCAGCCGGTGGACTACGATCAGCACAACGACGCCCAGTCGTTTGCCGCGCTCCACCCGACTGGCTACCAGCAACACCAATATCGCCTGCGCTCCTGGTGGGACGAAGGCTACAAGCCGCCGCCATGCGTTCCCACCAAGGCGAAGTCCTGCCCAAGCTCAGACTTCCTGCTCTATGGCGTCGGCCTGGACAAATACCTGACCTACGGCAGCACCCCACCGCCAAATGCGCATTTCGACGCCGGCAAAGCAACAAGCCGTCTCTGGCGCTGGCTCTGGCTGCGCGAGCCCTTGGGCGACATCCACGGCTCCACCGATTTCGTCTTCATCGTGCGCGACGGCCTTCCCATCTCCGCATGACCCATGACGACCTCGCCGGCCAAACCGATCTCGCCGAGCTTGAGGCGCGGCTCGGCGTGCGGTTCCAGAATCGCCAGTTGCTCGTTCGCGCGCTGACGCATCACACCGCCAGCCCGGAGCATCCCCAGCGCGACTCCTACGACACGCTGGAGTTTCTCGGCGACGCCCTGATCGGCGTGCGCGTCGTCGAGCACATCTTCCACGCCTACCCCGACGCCAACGAAGGCGAGCTCACCGCCCTCAAATCCGAGGTGGTGAGCCGCCGCGTACTCTCGCGTATTGGCAGACGCCTGGGGCTGGATGCGCACGTGCGCGTCGATATCGCCAGTCTGCGCACCTTCAACGAGCGCTCGCGCGACTCCCTCAGCGCCGACGTGTTAGAAGCTCTCGTCGCCGCCATTCACCTCGACCAGGGCCGCGCAGCGGCGGAGACCTTCATCGACCGCGAGATCCTCCCCATCATCCCCGATGTCTACGCCAGCCTCGGCGACAACAACCCCAAAGGCGTGCTCCAGCAACACATCTTGCGCCAGACCGGCATGCTGCCCCGCTACGAGACGTTCGCCCAGAGCGGCCACAGCAACGACCGCCGCTTCACCGTCGGCGTCTTCGCCGGGAACCGCCTCCTCGCCACGGGCATCGGCACCAGCATCAAAGAAGCCGGACGCGAAGCCGCCCGCGCCGCCCTGCGCGGCGACCTCGCCCCCGACACTCCCTCTGATCAGCCACCCGAAAACTCTTGACAAAATGAAACTAATGTTCTATAATACGTCCGACGCACAAGCGCGATAGCCGCCCACCATCCATCACAGATCACTCGCTCGACGGCAGGAACCCCAGAGCGTATCTCTATATTGCACCCATGCAAGGAACTGCATTCCATGCCTTCCACCACACCACCCGCCACATCTCCCACTGCATCCAATACCCATCCGAAACGCCCCGATCCTATCCCAACACATCCTCGACATGCACTCAATGCGACGCCGTATGTTGCCGCTAACGCCGAGGCCAATTGCAAGCCAGCCGCCCACTCCACCAATCATTCACCGGCAACATCTCCGGCAACAATTCCGGCAACATCTCCGGCAACAATTCCGGCAACAAACTCATCTACATCACGAACCACCTCTCCTGGATTGATGTCGCCACCGCTCGCATCGAGCGCTATCACCATCACCCACTCTGCAAGACCGGCAAAGGCCCCCGTCATGTCTACAGCACCACACAAGTCGAAATCGCGGCAAAAACGGCAATGCGGCCTTGCTGATACAGCGCGGCAATATCTCCGGCAAAAACGGCAACACATGGCCAGCGCCACTGCTCCGGCCACTGCTCCGGCCACTGCAGCCGGAACCCGCAGAGCCCCACAATTCCCGCTATCTCCCAAGCGCTCGCCCACACAAAACGAAAATCCCGGCAAAAACGGCAAGAAGATCGGCAACCCATCCGGCAATACGATCGGCCACATCTCCGGCCACGGTATCGGCCACTGCGCTTGCTGCACACTCCCCTCCCCGCGCCCGGGGCGGCTGCGCGAGCGACGCCAATGCACGCCGGGTTCTTGCCGAGAAGCGACCGACAGGGAGCAGAGCAGCCGCAGAGCGCAGCGAGGGGTCGGGGAGAGGTCAAACCGCCGCCATCACACGCTTTGATCGTCCCATCTATAATCCAAGGTGAGCAAACCATCACATCAGGCTCTTCATCCTGAGCATACGATCGAGAAAGGCGCGAGCATGGCAGGCGAAAACATGCGCGGTAAGGTGTGCCTCGTCACCGGCGCAACTACCGGCATCGGCAAAGAGATAGCGTTGGGCCTCGCCCGACAC
>DASVOW010000618.1:0-2021 GCA_036383155.1 Ktedonobacterales bacterium | reverse complement strand
CCCTCGACATCGTGGATCGCCAGTATGCTGGATGGAGGCAGATAGCTTAGCAGCGAAGAGGGCTGATGCAGGTAGGGCAGGTAAAACGCGATATCGTCGAATGACTGGCTATAGCGCAGCGATTCCAGGTCGCGCTCCCAGCGCTCACGCGCATCGCTGTTGAGGCCGATCACGTCCAGCTTTTCGAGCTGGCGCGCCGCCGCGGGACCACGCAGCGCCAGCGCCTCACGCGCTGGACCAACCAGCACACCATCCACCGGATTGAGCGAGCGCTGCGTCTGCTCGTCAAAGGTGCGGATCGAGTCGATCTCGTCGCCGAAGAATTCGATACGTACTGGGCGGGTTAGCGCGGGCGGGAAGAGATCGATGATGCCGCCGCGATGGCTGACCTGCCCCACCGTCTCGACCTCCGCGACCGACTCGTAGCCCAGGCTCAGCAGGTGCTCCTGCAGAATGCGTGGATCCATCTGCAGGCCATTGCGCAACTCGACGATAGCAGCGGCGAATTCATCCGGTGGCATCACCGGCTGTGTGAGCGAGCGCCCCGATGCTACTACGATCAGCGCGCCCGCGGGACGTGTCAGCGCCGTCAGCACGTTCATGCGCGTCTTGACGGACTCGGCGTCGGGCATCAGTCGCTCGAAGGGTAGCGCGTCGTTGTCCATGTAGGAGAGCACAGGAAAGTCGCGCCCGACCAATCCGACCAGCGCATCGGCGGTGCGCTCCACCACGTCGTTATCGCGCACGACATAGAGCACGGGACGGTCAAGCGAGACCGCCAGCGCGGCCACGAGATAGGGCTTGGCGGCTTCTGAGACGCCGGAGATGGTGGGCGTGGCGGCGTCGGACGCCAGGCGCTCGCGCAGCCGGCGAAACTCAGGCCGCTCAGCCAGTAGGGGAAGAAGTCCACGTAATGACAAAATAAGCCTCCACAATTAGGCCTAAGAAGGCTTCAAAGTATGTTGTTTCATGCGTTATAGCGGTTCATGGCGACTTCCGTGCCCTCGCTCACCCACGTCAGCGCGGCCTCTGCCGCGCGCTCGATGGCGGCATCCAGCTCTAGCCGCTCGTCGCCGCGTGGCTGGCTCAGCAAGAAGTCTATGTTCTCGGCACGCCCATGCTTGGGTCGCCCCACACCGATCTTGATGCGCGGGAAGGCATTGCTGCTCAGGTGGCGGATGATCGACTCCAGCCCGTGCTGGCCGCCCGCCGAACCGTTGGGGCGCAGCCGTACTTTGCCGAGCGGGAGATCCAGATCGTCGCAGATCACGAGGAGATCCGCCAGATCAAGCTTGTAAAAGCGTACGGCCTCGCTCACCGCTAAACCGCTATCATTCATGAACGTCTGCGGCTTCAGCAGCACCACTTTCTCCGGCCCGATTGAGCCGCTTGTCATGAGAGAGTGGAAGCGTCGCGTGTCCCACGTCCAGTTTTGCCGCGCCGCGATTAGATCCACGACGTCGAATCCGGCGTTGTGCCGTGTGCGCGCATAGCGTAGACCAGGGTTCCCCAACCCCGCAATCACCTTCACCGTTTCGCTACTCCCTCATGCCTGGTTTGGCCCACGCGCCCGTCTACTATGCTCCGCGCACATACATCCATCGATGGATTGAACGGCACATTCGCGAACACACAAGGTAGGGCGATCGCGCCCGCGATCCCCCTCTCGGTCGGCGCCAGGGCCGCTCGATGAGCTGCGCCATGACGCTCTCTCTATTTTACCACGCGGTAGCAGCGTGGTTGCATAGGTTGTTCTATAAGATGGTCAAGCGCATACCCGTGACATATGCAGCTATACAAAGCAGGCCCTTCCTAGCGAGAGAGGAAGGGCTTGAGGTTTTCACCGCTCTGATGCTAGCCTACTGATCACGATTGCGCCTGTGCCAGCGCCTTGAGCTCGCGCCGTAGAATCTTGCCGGACGGCGTCTTCGGGATGCTCTCGACGAAGACAAGCTGGCGAATAGATTTGTAGTTGGCGAGCTTGCCGTTGGCGAAGGCTATAAGCTCCTCGGCAGACGGCG
>DASVOW010000617.1:0-3413 GCA_036383155.1 Ktedonobacterales bacterium | reverse complement strand
CCCGGCGAGATCGAGTTTGCGCAGTTCGGCAGTGATCTCCGCCGCTGAGCCCTGGACCAAGATCCGCCAGGGGATGCCGACGTTGAGCTTCACATCCGCCGTGCGCTTCTCCCCACCAACCAGGGACCACAAACGTCGTGGATAGCGCATGGTGACCACCCCATCTTTGGAGGTCACATCCGGCGCAGGTCCCTCGAAGCGGGCCTGATAGAGCTCGGACATTCCATCGTCCGTTCCTAGGGTCAGTCGCGAGATCCCGGAGGAGACGATGAGTTGACCGCTCGCCACATCTCCCAGCGGAACGGAGACGTTTCCCCCCGCGCCCTCTGGAGCCTCTCGCAACCGGAAAATTTCCTTCCTGGACACCGTGTTGCTGCGCTTGAGAAACGCCAGGAGGAAGGCGATCTGCTCGTCGTCGTAGTCCGACGCTACTTCATCCCACGACTTCCCAATGGAATCAAAAATTGGGCCGATCTTGCCCATTTTGTCCTTGTCTGGAACGAGCCGGACGATAACCCTGCGCCCGTCGACGGCATCGCGCTCCCGGCTCACGAGCCCTGCCTCCTCCAACCGGCTGAGAATCCCGGTGATCGCTCCGGTCGTGAGCCCGGTGAGATCGGCGAGTTGACCAGCCGTCATCGGACCAGTGCTATCCAGGATATCAATGACCTGCATATCTGTGACGGTCATCCCCGCCCGACCAGCCGCCGCCCGGAAGAAGGACGCGCCGAGCCCATTGAACTGCCGGAGCTCCTGCACAAGCTCTCCGAGTAACTCCGTGCGTTTTCCCTGAGAACCACTTGACAATCTCTACCCCCTCCATGTATATATCTATTATCTCATCACGTGAGATAATATTTTGCGATTCACTCGTGCGATAAGTTAGTTACGTGATACTTCACTTAGCAGCTCAGTGATTCGTATTGTAGCACAGGAAGGTGTCATGTGCGATGACGATGATTGAAACACACGGATTGCGCAAGTCGTTCGGCAACCATGTGGTGCTCGACGGCATCGACCTGAGCGTGCCTGCGGGGACGATCTTTGCGCTGCTCGGCCCCAACGGCGCGGGCAAGACGACGATGGTACAGATTCTGTCCACGCTCATTCACGCCGATGGTGGCGAGGCGCGCGTCGCCGGTCACGATCTGGCCCGGCAGCCCGATGCGGTTCGCGCCGCGATCGGCGTCACCGGCCAGTTCTCGGCAGTGGACAACATCCTTACCGGCGAGGAGAACCTCCTCCTGATGGCGGACCTGCACCACCTGGCCCGCCGCGAAGGCCGGCGGCGCGCGACCGAGCTGCTCGAGCGCTTCGACCTGGTGGATGCGGCCAAGAAGCCGCCCGCCACCTACTCCGGCGGCATGCGGCGCCGGCTCGACCTTGCGATGACCCTGATGGGCAATCCCCGCCTCATCTTCCTCGACGAGCCGACCACGGGCCTGGACCCGCGCAGCCGCCACACGATGTGGCAGATCATCCGCGACCTCGTGGCCGGCGGCGTCACGATCTTGCTGACCACCCAGTATCTGGACGAGGCGGACCAGCTCGCCGGCCGGATCGCACTGCTCGATCAGGGGAAGCTGGTCGTCGAGGGAACTCCAGACGAGCTCAAACGCCGCATTCCCGGCGGCCACATCAGCCTGCGGTTCGCCGACGCGAGCGGACTCGAAGCAGCCACCCGCATCCTGGGCGAGGCGCCACGCGACGACAACGCGCTCACACTTCAGATCCCCACCGATGGCAGCGTCCAGTCGCTCAAGTCCGTGCTCGACCGGCTCGACCACGAAGCGATCCGAATCGATGACCTGTCAGTGCATACTCCCGACCTCGACGATGTCTTCTTCGCCCTCACCAGCCACCCCGACACCAGCGCGGTGTCACAGAAAGGCGCTGTACGATGAGCACTCTGTCCTATGTCATGCGCGATTCGGCGACGATGCTGCGACGCGACGTCAAGCACTCGGTGCGCTTCCCCATGATGACGCTCAGTGGCCTGGGAACGCCGATCATCATGCTAGCGCTCTTCAACTACTTTTACGGCGGCACGATAGGCGCAGGCCTTGGCGGCGTGGCGCACGGCGGCCCCTACATCAACTACCTCGCGCCGGCGATCATCATCATGACGGTGGCCAGCGGGTGCGCCTCGACGGCGGTGACCTTCGTCACGGATATGAATGAGGGCATCATCGCCCGCTTCCGCACGATGGCGATCGCGCGCGCTTCGGTGCTGACCGGAACGGTTCTCGGAAGTTTGATCCGGACGATGCTCACTATCGGCCTCGTCATCGGGGTCGCGTTGCTCATGGGCTTCCGGCCCACGGCGGATCCCGCCTCCTGGCTCGCGGCGCTCGGCCTCATCGCGCTATTCACCCTCGCGGTCACGTGGATGGGGGTGGTGTTCGGCCTGGTGGGCAAATCGCCCGCGGGAGCCAATAGCCTCTCCCTCATCTTTCTCCTCCTGGTGTTCACCAGCAGTGGGTTTGTAGACACGGCCTCGATGCCCGCGGGTGTGCGCTGGTTCGCCGAGTATCAGCCCGTCACGCCCGTCATCAACACGCTCCGGGGGCTGCTCCTGGGAACTCCGATCGGCAACAGCGCAGTCCTCGCCATCGCCTGGAGCGTCGGCCTCTCCCTGGTTGGCTACCTGTGGGCGCGAGCAATGTACAACCGCGATCCCGTACGGTAGGCTGGCGGAACGCACCGCAGCCCCTCCGATGGCGGGTCGTACGTCTTTCTAGGGTCACCGCATCCTAACCGTTGTGTACAGTTTTCGGCTTAGGATGCGTTGTCCCTACAAGGCGCGAACATTCGCGAACATAATATGTATATGAGCCACTTTTTCGCAAAGCGCGACTCTTGGGGTAATTTTCGCCGCGATCCCACCAAATGTGCATGCCTCAGCATCGCTTACTCCATTGCACGCCTGTACTACAGTTTTATAGGGAAGTACAGCAGCATGTGCGGGAAGGGCGACACGTGGCAGTGACAACAGAGACATTCGAATCCTATCGCACGCTCCTCTTCTCCATCGCCTATCGCATGACCGGCAGCGCGACCGATGCTGAAGACATCGTCCAGGATACCTACCTGCGCTACCGCACCACCCCTCAGCACGAGATACGTGACCTCAAGCCCTTCCTCACCACGATTACCACACGCCTCGCGCTCGATTACCTGAAGTCCGCCCGTGTCAAGCGTGAGCGGTATATCGGTGCCTGGCTGCCAGAGCCAATCCTCACATCCGATGCCGCCCTCGCGCCCGCCGAGACTGTCGAGCAACGCGAATCCCTTTCACTGGCATTTCTAACCCTCCTGGAGACGCTAACCCCGCCTGAGCGCGCCGTTTTCCTTCTACGCGAAGTGTTCGACTATTCGTACGACGAGATCGCCGCGATGCTCGACAAGACCCC
>DASVOW010000616.1:0-9380 GCA_036383155.1 Ktedonobacterales bacterium | reverse complement strand
GATCCGCAACACCTTCAACAAGAACGCCGGGAACCTGGGCGAAGTCGGCTGCGTAGACTGGATCTTCGAGCCGCGCGGCGTCATCACCATCGCGCTGGATGGCCACGATCCCGATGAGTTAACGCTCGAAGCCATCGACGCTGGCGCCGAGGATGTCGATCCCGTCGAGGGCGACGCCGAGGAGCTGACCGTCTACACGGACCCATCCGATCTGGATACGGTACGCCAGGCGCTCGAAGCCAAGAAGCTGCACATCACACGTGCCGAGAGCACACTCGTGCCTAAGACGAAGATCGAGCTTGGCGAGAAAGAGGCCGTCCAGACACTGCGCCTGATCGACCGTCTGGATGCCCTCGACGACGTGCAAAACGTCTACACCAACGCCGAGATCCCCGACGAGATCGCCGAGAAATACGAGGGCTAGCGGTATGGCTTCACGTCCGGGTGTGCGGCGCGCCCTCGGGATCGACCCCGGCACCGCACGCCTGGGCTATGCCGTTGTCGAGGAATATCGCAGCCAACTTAGCCTCATCGTCTGCGGTGTCGTCGAGACGCCCAAAGAGATGCCGATGCCGCAGCGCCTCCTTGCGCTGCACACGCACCTGACGGCCATCGTCAACGAGCATGCGCCACAAGAGATGGCTGTGGAAGAGCTCTTCTTCGCCAAGAACGTCACCACCGTCATCAGCGTGGGGCAGGCGCGCGGGGTGGCGCTGCTGGTGGCGGCCGCCGCTGGGCTGCCCGTCTGCGAATACAAGCCGATGCAGGTCAAGCAGGCGGTGCATGGCTATGGTCTGGCGAAGAAAGATCAGGTCGGCGAGATGGTGCGTGTGCTGCTCGGCCTCGACAGTGTGCCTCGCCCCGACGATGCCGCCGACGCCGCCGCTATTGCCATTTGCCACCTGCACACGTCGCATCTCAACCGGCTCACGCTCTAACAAACGTACGTTACTATTCGTGGCTCGCCCGGCAATGAGTGTACACCAAAGTCGAAAGGGAAAGGAAAGAATACATGATCGCAGCGGTGCGCGGCACCCTGGAGGGCAAAACGCTCGATAGCGCCCTCATCGCGGTTGGCGGCGTGACGTTGCGCGTCCATGCGCCCCTCACGACGCTCAGCCGGCTCAATGTCGGCGAGACGGTACACCTGTATACCCATTTCCTTGTACGTGAAGATGCCCTCAGCCTGTATGGCTTCGCCACTGCTGAGGACCGCGATATGTTCGAGCAGGTGATCGCGGTGGGTGGGGTCGGCCCACGCACCGGCCTGGCCCTGCTTTCGGGCCTCTCCGCTGAGGGCCTGCGCGAAGCTGTCATTCTGGAGGATATCAATCGCCTCAGCGCGGCTCCCGGCGTCGGCAAGAAGCTCGCGGCCCGCCTCGTCCTCGAATTGCGTCCCCGCTTTGAGAAGATGGCTCCTCTTAGCCCCACTGGAGCCGTTGCCGCCAGCGCCTCCCCTGGCAGCATGCGCACCCAGGTCGTCGAAGCGCTGACAGGATTGGGCTACACCCCCTCACAGGCGACAGCCGCCGTGCGCAGCCTCCCCGATGACGCCAACGGTTCGCTCGAAGACCTGATCTTCCGGGCGTTGCGTAACCTCGCAACGGAGTAGAGGCGCTCACTACTCAGGTGGTGCGTATGCTCTGCGTCGTTTTCGCACCTCAGCGCAGGAACTGATCTTTTGAGAACTGATCGCTATCCTGCCGGTCCGATTGTTTGTTTGGCTGCTGGCGCGCCGCGGAGGGCGGACCGAAGCGGGGCAACTGCGGCGGCTGCCAGGCCGCCTCGTGGCGCCAGGGAGTGGAAGGGTCGTCGAAGCCATCGGAGCCAGCTTCCTCTGCTGGAGCGAGACCCATCCAAGGCGCTTCCCAAGGCTCGTGAGACTGATCTGAGCTAGAGTGCGCGTCCTCACTGATGGGAACTGCGGCAGCAGGTGGCATCGGCGGCGTCGGCGACATGGCTGCCTGCCGTGGCTCATAGTGTTTGTGTTGTTCGTTGTGGCTGGCGCGCTCCCAGGGCAGCGGGGCCGCCTGCCGAAAGGGACTCTGTGCTGCTGAGGGCCGAGCGGCGATGCCAGAGGAATTGGTATCGCGCTCCCACGGCAGCTGTTGCGGTTCCTGCAGTTCCGCGTCTTGCACCACTGCATCTTGCAGCCAGCCGCTTTGTTCCCATGAATCGTGCTGTCCCAAGTCTTGCAGCCACGGGTCACGTGGTGGGTTAGCAGCGACTGCTGTAGCAGGATACGCGTCTGTGACGGTTGTGCGATCCAGCGCAGGCGCGGGTGCGGTGTCTTGCGCTTCCAGTGCACCCACAGCCTCAGAGTCCACCATGCCTGCGGCGTTCGTTGCGCTCGCGGGTTCGAGATCGCCGTCGCGGGCGCCACCCCACGGATCGAGAGGCCCGCTAGGACTGGAGAGATCGGGAGCGGGAAGCTCCGGCAGCACAGGCTTCGTTGCGGGGGCGGCAGTGCGCCTGACCTGCTCGCTTGCCGTGGCGCGGCGACCTAGTCGCTCATAGAATTCGACCCACGCGAGCAGCTCATCGGGGCGTCCGACACGGTGCAACGCGATGCGCACCAGACGCCCGGTACCACGCATGGTAAGGTATTCGGGAACGCGCGGCGACCAGCCAAAGGTACGCACGCGCGCATCACCACGATCCGCCAGCCAGAGCACGAAGCGCCCCGCGCGCACCGCAACCTTGAGGATACCGCCAAAGGGAAGCCGCGTGCGCTCCACACGTGTCACATCGCGCCAGGGCAAACGAACCGTCCGCAGCATGCTCCGCGCCTCGATAGCTTTGGCATCCACCGTGTAGGTATAGCGACGAAGGAATGCGCGCAGGCTGAGCGCGCCGCAGACCAGCGTGAATGCCAGTAGCGCAGGCCCAAGCAGGCCGGTCTCCGGCAGCAGAATGGTGAAATACAGTCCCGGTAGCCCGGTAGTCGCCGCCGCGATGCCCCACCAGACGACCTGGCTGGATGTCGTCTCGCGCTGGGTGAAGGGACTGGCGCCAGTGGCACCCCAGGTGCCGCCGCGCTCGCGCCAGAGGCGATAGCGCTGGTAGATATCCATGCGGAAGCGTTGGTAGTCGGCCACCATATCTTCGCGTACCTGGAGGCGGCGTTCGTCGCGCGCCAGCACAACCACCCAGCGATAGCGCTGGCCGTTCACCACCTGGACACGCTCGACAAGCCGCGCGACCTCGCGCCAGGGTAGCTCCGTGCGCCAGGGTCCGCGCATGATGCTGACGCCATGCGGGCCGACGCGCACCCCAACAGAGAGCTTAAACGTGTAGACTACGGCGGCCCAGAGGATGCACAGCAGCACGAGTCCGAAGAAGACGGCGCGACCGAGGTGCTGGTTGGAGCCGACCTGATGCCAGACGAAGAGGCCGTTGCCAAGCAGCACCACGACGAGCAGCCCGAGCAGGAACCAGTCGCCGGTGCGCGGCGCATGGTATGCGCTCTCGCGATCGCTTAGCGGCACCTCCGCGACGTCGATGACATCCTGCAGCCGAACGGTGGCTCGCGGGCCTGGCCGGCCAGGCGGACGAGGGTGCGACACGCTGCCTTCCACCTCCACACAACCACGATATAGCATCTATCGATGCACGGCACAGATCCTCTCCATGTCTCCAGAGGACACGCAGTCCGCATGACGAGTATAGCAGGCTTCGTCAATCAAAGGGAAACTAGCAGTACCGTTTAATCGGTCACACGTGTCAGCATTGCGAGAATGGCCGTAGGTATGGGCAAATATCAGTCCTGCTAGATTGGGAATGGTATAGTAGGAGCAAATTGTATGCAGCGTACCGCCCACACGACAGTGTGGAGGATAAGATGCCCACCTGGACAACCGTCTCACTCTTTTTGCTTACAGCCCTGGGATTGCTCTTCATTCCTGGCCCCGCCGTCTTGTTTATCATGACGCGCAGTGTGGAGGGAGGAAGGCGCGTCGGAGCTATTTCAGCGCTTGGCATTGGGGCGGCAGATCTCATCCATACAACAGCGGCAGCAGTTGGCCTCTCTGCACTCCTCATGACGTCGGTTCTCGCGTTTAGCGTCGTGAAATACCTTGGGGCCGCCTACCTGATTTATCTTGGTATTCGCACGCTCTTGAGACGGGATGAGCCACATCGCACGGAGAGAGCTGAACCCACAAGCCTTCCTCACATGTTCTTACAGGGGATGGCAGTAGAACTGCTCAACCCTAAAACCGCCCTCTTCTTTTTAGCCTTCTTGCCCCAATTTGTTGACCCTGCACTTGGAACTGCAACGCTGCAATTCCTCCTCTTCGGGAGCTTGTTTGCGATGCTGGGCCTCTGTAGCCTGACGTTCTATGGGCTACTGTCCGGTGCTATCGCAACGCTTCTCAAGAGGAATGTGCGCGTTCAACGTATCCAACGCTATGTGACGGGAAGCGTGTACATCGCTCTTGGTCTCACCGCGGCATTTACCGGTACAGAGAAAAAGTAAGCGCATAGACATCGCGACAATGCTGAGTAGGCTTTGAGGGAAACTATTCGGCTCGCGGCGAGGCCGAGCGCTGCAAGGTGAGCTTGTCGAAGACGCCCTTTGGAGCAGGTGTTGTCGCCTTTGCCATCACTGGAGCCACGCGTGGCTCGCTGTCTGCATCTGGGGTATCCACGAGTTCGAGTGTTTCGGCGGCCTCCGGTGGCTCAGGGGCAAAGAGCGACGACGTCTTGGCGAAGCGCTCGTAGTAGACACGCAGCATCGCATAGCCGACGGCGACGAGTGGCCCCGCAAAGAAGGCACCCCACACGCCGCCAACTTTCGCGCCGATCAGCAGTGCGGCGAACAGAATCAGCGGGTGCACGCCAAGATGTACGCCAAAGACCTTAGGCGCGATGATCTGGAAGACGATATTTTGCGCGATGACCAGCGACACGATCAAGATGCCAAGGTTCCACACCAGGTTGTCCGAGGGAGCCTGCAGGAGCACAAGCAGCACGGGAGGCACCAGACAGAGGACCGTGCCGATGAATGGCAGCAGCAGCAGGATTCCCGCTATGAACGCGACGAGCAGGTTGCCCTGCCCCAGGATAAGCAGCACGAGCCAGGTCAGCGCGGCATAGATGGCGGCAATGGTAAGCTGAGCACGGAAGAAGCCGCCGAAGATCTGCTCGACGTAGCGCTGGAAGAGGCGCACGTCAGGGATCCAGCGCGGCGGCAGTTTGGCGATCATGCGCTCGGTCAGCCGGCCGCCATCGAGCATCATGTAGAACGAGACGATCAACACGAGGAAGGCGTTGAAGAGGACCGAGAGGATCGAAGCAAAGAGGGTAGTCGTCATATTGACGGCATTATTCGTCAGCGTCTGGATCCACCCCGGAACCTGACCAGAGACGGTATCCACGATGTTGCGCGCGTTCTGCTGGCTGAAGCCGAGATGCCGCAAGGTGCTGATGGCGTTGGCATTCAGGCTCTCCAGATTTGCGCCGGAGAGCGCGCTCGTGATCTCAGAGGCCAGCAGCCTGACTTCCTCTTCGAGTGAGGGAATCGTCAGCACGATACCACCAGAGACGACGACGAGCAGAGCGGTGTAGATCAATGTGACCGCCAGCGGGCGAGGCACATGCCGGCGCTGCAACAGGATGGAAACCGGGTCGAGCACAAACGCGACGATCCAAGCGAGGAAGAACAACAGAATGACATCGCCGAATAGCACAAAGACATTCCAGACGAGATTGAGCAGATAGAACGCCACGATGGCCACCAGCAACAGCACCAGCAGACGCAGCGAGCGATGGCGATCCAGCAGATCACGTGTCATGGCGTAGCAGTCTCCATCGAATGCCGGGCCAGCGGCTATCTTCCTGACGCATATCAAGCATTCTTGCGGTGGATATGGAACGAACCAGTCGGTACGAGGCGCATATAAGCCATCGTACCATATGTCGATGTACATATGGAGTGAGGGAAAGGTACCAGCCAGCATTTTCTCGCGCCGCCAACATCTCCGATTTGACGATTGACAGCCTTGAACAAAAGCACGGCGACCGTGATTCGACCTGACCGGCGCACGGTGCAAGAGTACGGGTTACGCACAACGTACCATACGCCAAAAGTACCGGGTGCGTCTCTCTTCAAGACGTGTATCTTTTTTTATGCATCGGGCAAGAGAGATGGCAACTCGCGTCGCAGCAGCTTTCCTGATGACGTGCGTGGCAACACGGCGACGATGTAGATGCCTCTTGGCACTTTGTAGCGCGCGAGCCGCTCAGCCGCATAGATCAACAGGTCATCTGGAGTGATCTGTCTGCCGCCGCGCAAGCGAACAAACGCGACGGGTGCCTGTCCCCACTGGGCATCGGGCATACCGCATACGCCCACTTCTTCGACATCGGGGTGCGCCAGCAGCGTGGCCTCGATCTCGGCGGGATAGACATTCTCGCCGCCAGAGATAATCAGATCGACGCGACGGTCGAGCACGTAGAGATAGCCATCAGCATCGAGATAGCCGATGTCGCCGGTCGCCAGCCAGCCGTCGCGAAACGCTGCCGCAGTCGCATCGGGGCGGTCGGCATAGCCGGGTGTGATCGTGGGGCCACGTAGCTCGATCTCTCCCACATTGCCCGGCGCGGCGCTCTCCCCCTCATGAACAATGCGCAATTGCACAGGAGTGAGTGGCTTGCCCGCTGAGCCGAGCTTACGCAAGGCATCGTCAGGGGCCAGCGTCGCAGCCTGCGAGCACGATTCCGTCAGGCCGTAGGTCTGCACGACCGGGATGTGGCGCTGCGCACAGTCTTCGAGCAGCGGGCGCGGAGCAGGGCCGCCGCCGAGCAGCACACAGCGCAGCGCCGCCGGATACCTCTTGCCCACGCCCGCCTCATCCAGGGCGGCAAGCATGCGCTGGAGCATGACCGTCACCACCGAGATGATCGTCACGCGCTCCGCAGCGATAGCTTCATTGACTGCCGCCGCATCGAATCGTTCGAGCACCACGACGCCGATCCCATAGATGACGCTGCGAAACAGGATCGACAGACCGCCTATGTGGTAGAGCGGCAGACATGCCAGCCAGCGATCCTGCGGGTCGTGCCCCAGGTTGAGCGCAGAGGCGGCGGCGTTCCACCACTGCATGCCATAGGTGATGATGGCGCCTTTGGGCTGGCCGGTCGTGCCAGAGGTGTAGAGGATCGCCTGTGTCGCGCTCAAGTCGATCTCATCACGCTCATCACGCAACGGACGCTCATCCTCCGACAAGACGCTAAGCGTCTGCATGCCCTCAGAGGATTCGCTCGCCAGGGTGACAAGAGGCAATTCGCGCATGCGCTGGCCAATCTCCGCCGCTCGTGCCGCATACACCGCATCACAGAGCAGCAGACTGGCGCGAACGTCGGCAAGCTGCCAGCAGTGCTCGTCGAGTGTGAGCCGCGTGTTCAGCGGCACGAGCACCGCGCCGAGCCGCGTCAGCGCGTGGACGGCGACGACGTAGTCCACGCCATTTTGCGCCAGCAGCGCCACGCGAACGCCCTCACGAGCGCCAGCGGTCGCCAGCTTGCGAGCGAACCGCGTTGCCTGCCGGTCCAGCTCGGCAAAGCTCCACGTGACGGGGCCGCAGCGCAGGGCGAGCCGGTTGGGATGGTTCGCGGCGCTGCGCCGCAGCCAGTCGGGGAGAAGCATGCCTGATGTGCTCATTTCTTAGCGACTCAAAGCCTGACGGGCGTCGGAGAGAATGCGAGCGATCGTCTTGTTCTGCTCGATCTGCTCCCTGGTGAGATCCGCTCCACGTATCGGGATGCTCTGCTCGTATTCTTTGAGGCGCTGGCCGGCAGCCGCGCGCCCGGCCCTATCGGAGCGCCCGGCGTAGTGCTGGGCCAACTCCTGCGCCCGTGCGGCGTTTTGCTCGCGCGCAAAAGCATAGACCGCGTCGGCGTAGAGCGCCGCACGCCCATCATAGAACGAGACGCGGTCGTGCGCATCGGAGATAGCATCGCCCACGCGCTCGATCAGTGTCAGCGCCTGGGTAAAGCGACCAACTGCAGCCTCTATCTCCGGAATGTCGAGCAGCACACGCGCCTCCCCGTGGATGGCGTCAGCCTGGCTGAGCACCGCGTCACTCCGTGCCGCCAGCCGTTGCGCCTCGACGTATGCCTGGCGGGCGGCGGTAAGCTCGCCCTGGCCGTGTCGCGCCGCACCGACACCCATGTGCGCCAGCACCAGCGCCTCAGCGTCTTCGGCTATGCGAAAGCGCGTGATCAGCTCCTGATGGGCGAGGGCGGCCTCCTCCCAGAGACCACGCCGTAGCAGCACGCGCGCCAGCCCAAGGTTGGCCAGCCCCTCCGCAAGGGACAACTCGCTCGCTTTGGCTTCCTTGAGCACGTCGTTGTACGTGGCGACGGCGGCATCCAGATTCTCAGAGCGCAACTCGGCCGTCGCCTGACTCAGCAGCGCCTCGACTCGCGGCAGCACGTCGTTCTCGCGTGTGGAGAGATCGATCGCCTCCGAGGTGCGCACACGGGCAACATCAAGCCGGCTCAGCGCCAATGCGATGGCAGATTCTACGGTTGCAGCGGCGGTGATGGGACCTGGCTCGCCGCTCAGGCGCTCTTCCGCGGCTGCTAGCTCGCGCGCGCGCGCCGCCAAGCCAGACGCGAAGTCAAGCTTGCCTTGAGTCAGCGCCAGCAAGGCGCGCTCCACCATCGCCTGAGCGGCGGCTCCTGGGCGGTTAGCGGATTCAAGGCGTGTGGCCGACTGTTCGAGCAATGACTCGGCAATGGTTGTCTGGCCACGCTGTCTGGCGATGCGTCCCAGGCCAAGCACGGCGATAAATTCGATGGCAGCCTGCTCGGTCTCGCCGCCAACGGTACGTGCTTCGGCAAAGAGATCTTCGGCTTTGCGCGGAGTCGCCTTGCGTCTCTGCGCCTCGCCAGAACCGAGCAAAGCGCGCGCATATGGCACACGAGCTCGCAACGTCCTGAACGCGCGGGCGGCGCGGTCGAAGACAGTGATCGCCTGTGCAAGCTGACCCCGGCGAATCTGAATCTCGCCAAGCACACGATTTGACTCAGCCTCGCCCAGCGGGCTACTCGCGGTGCTATACGCCTCCTGGGCCTGGATGGCATAGGCAAGCGCCTGGGAGAGTTGGCCGCGATGCACGGCGACCTCGGCCAGACCGAGCGTACCGTCCGCCGCGCCAAGCTCATATTCGATGCGATCCGCAAGGGCGATGGCCTGGCCAAAGAGGGTGCCGGCCTCGTCGAAACGGACGCGGTCGATGTTGAGCCGCCCCAGACCAATCAGTGTATCCACTTCGCCAAATTGGTCGCGAGCATCGCGATAGAGCGCAAGCGCCTGCTGATACGCTTGCTCTGCTTCAGCGAAGCGGCCGCGACCGGCGAGCATATCCGCCAAG
>DASVOW010000615.1:0-4043 GCA_036383155.1 Ktedonobacterales bacterium | reverse complement strand
CTGCAAGCAACGCCACGCCGAGCAGCAGCCACCTGCTACGCGAGGCCCATACCACTCTTGCTCTCCTCTCGCTTGAGAGCCACCCCTGGCCGCACTGCTGTCTGCTCATTCCTGACACGGTCCTGACTATCGTAGTGACGTAAGCGGCACAACCTACCGCACACACCATAAATGACGCCCGAATCGTGCCAAATATAACGCCCTACAACACCGTCTGATGTGGATATGGTATTGCTGGAGGCGATGTGATCATATGCGCGCGGCACAGAGACACAGCATAGGTATCGTCATAACCAGTTCCCCGCCATTGGCTTGGATGCGCGCGGCCAGACGGCGCTCCACTTCGTTGAAGACGAGGCGACGCACGGTCATATCGGGAACGATAGCGCGCCACGAGGGCATGTACGTCGTCTGGACGATGGGTGACTTGAGAAACGCCTGTGGTGTGGGAAAGCGCAGTGTGAAGCTCTCGGTCACGACCCGCCGCACCTCAAAGCCTGCACGCTCAACCAACTGGCGCGTCTCCTCAACAGTAGGGCGTGCGGAGACGAGACGACCAAAGGCGCGCATATAGTCTTCGAGCTTCAGATCGCGGAGCGTCAGGTAGTAGGTATCGAGAAACTCGCGCATCGCGGACTGGAGTGGGAGGGTGAGCAGCAATTGCCCCTGGGGGTGTAGCAACCGCCACATAGCGCCAAGGGCCGCCTGGCGGTCGGTAAAGCTCGTGAGGCCAAGGTTGCAGGTGACTGTGTCGAAGGAGCGCTCCGGAAGCCCGCTTTCAAAGATGTCCGCTACGAGGAAGACAACATTACGCAGCCACTGATCTGAGGCACGTCGGCGCGCGATCTGGATGGCCTCCTCCCAAATGTCGATGCCTGCAAGGTCACAGTCTTGCCCTAGGAAGCGCGCCAATTCGAGTGTAGGATAGCCGGTGCCGCAGGCCACATCGAGCACCTGCCAGCCGGCATTGCGCGGCAGAGTCAGAAACACACTGAGCAACAGGCGTCCAAACGGTGCGGACCATTGCGGAACGATCACGGTATCGTGTAGCTCGGCGAAGCCAGGATCGCGCGGATCATACGTGACAGTGAGGTAATCTTCAGTCTCGGCGCGAGCGCTCATAGCCAAACCAGCCGGGCTGAGACTGGCGGCGCCACGGACATCGCCTGAGGGTCTCGGCGTGGGCAGATCGATGACCGGGTCGCGGCGCAGATCGAGGTCCCGCAACGCTCGGACATGGCTGGTGTAGCCACGACGGGCACGGTCTGGGTCCCAGTCACCCCAGTCGTCACCGCCCCCCCCACTGCCGCCAAGCAGGTCAAACGAAGGCAAGTGCCCGAAGTACTGTGCCATGTGCGATCTCCAGAGTTGCCGGCATGCGCGATAAGGCGCCGGATACAACGCGGCGACCACGCCCATTCCATACGTTGAGCGCAGTCACCTCAGTTATGCACACCTACAATACCACGACTAGGCTAGATCAAGGCTTTTTCGTCGTAGCAGTTGGCGATGCGACTGGAGTCTTGGTGCCAGGCGTAGCGGTGCCGGTGCCAACAGTCGGAGCAGGTGTAGGCATCTCCACGGCGAAGTAGATGGTATCGGCGAGGGCTGGATCTTTCGGATCCTCACTCTTGTCGCTGGCCGGGCGGTCGATGTAGATCTTCGCCGCGCCCAGACCTGATGATGGATATTGCAAGCCGAAGACGACGCGTTTATCGCCGTCGATTGTCTGGCTCGTCTGCGCGCTGGCAGGTAACTCTACAAAGACGCCGTTCAAATACCAGGCCACGGAAATAACATGCGCCCCTTTGGGGAGGCCGCGTACCACCGCCAACACGTAGACGTAATCGCCGACGAGGAAGTGAGTTTTGACGTTAGTAGGCTCGCCATTAGACGAACGGCCACCTGCAGTGACGATCTGTGACACAAATTTGGATTGCGGGCCAGGTGTGGCCACCGGCGTCACCGGCACTCCCGTGATCGTCGCATTCGCAGAGTTAGTCGCATTGCCAATCGGTCCGCCCCACCAGTGGATAATCTGCTTCTGGCCAAAAACACCCGCAAGCGCGCAGCTCGCAATACAGACGAGCATGACGCTGAGCACGCCGCTCAGCACCCGCCAGGTGCCGAGCTTGCGTTTGCGCTTCTCGCTGTTTGCGGGAATGTACACCGGGCGGCGAATGCCGAGCATCCGCTCTTCTTCGTCGGTCGCCGGCAATCCTGGCACGGCAGGCAAGCCGCCCATGCCACCCATCGCAGGGTCCATCGGGAGCATATCGTTGTGAGCAGGCACCAGCGCGCGCTCGAGGTCCACCTCTTCGTAATCAGGAGTGCGTCGGCGTGGAGAGGCATTGCGCGGATTCGAGCGGCCTGCCGGACGGTCGTCGTAGTCGTCGTAGCCCTCGCCCTCGTCCCAGCGACTGCTAGAGCGTCCAGCGCCACCTGCTCCCAAGTTTGCGCCGGAGCGGCGGCTGCCGCTGCCAGATGCGCCCGCTCCCCAATTGGCGCCGGAGCCCCCGCGACTGCCGCCGACAGCAGGACCCTCACCGCTACGCGATTGGTCTCTCCACTGGCGCATAGAGGAGAATGTGCCAGGAGGCGGTGCGCCACACTCAGGACACGGACCCGATCTCGGACGTCGAGCTCCGCACTGGTCGCACTGCATGTACACCCTCCTCTATTGCCATGAGAACGCCTGGGACAATTCCTGGGCACATCGCTCCCGTATCGCCAAGAGACAGCGAACAGGGTGTCGCGGTGCGGGGTGGCGCTCATCGCACGCTCATCATATCCCACGCCTTGCCGCGCATACCCGTTCCTTGCCGTCCAGTAGCTTCACTAATGCAGCCGAAGGATACGATACCCCTCAGCCTCAGAGGGGTCAAGACAAGTGGCGTTTGGTAGGAGCAATGGGGGAAGCTGACATCCTCGATGATATGATAGCGGGCGTACCGGTTGTACGATTTTGAGGGGGCGAGGTCGGGAGGTCACGATGATTATCAACCGCTCCGTGCCATCAGCCACCATCATCCCCGTACTAAGCTACGAGAACGTGGGGATTGCAAGCGATTGGCTGTGCGACGTCTTCTGCTTCACAGAAGGCCTGCGCATCGGGAATCATCGTGCCCAACTCGTCTTTGGCGAGGGTGCAGTGATTCTGACCGAGCGACACACAATCCAGGGACCAATCACGCCCGACGAGGTAACTCACTCGGTGCACGTGCGAGTCAAAGACGTGGACCAGCACTATGCGCGTGCCCAGGAGCACGGCGCACAGATCGTGCAGCCACGGCCTACTATCCGTATGGAGAACGGCAATACACAGTCGACGACATCGGCGGCCACCGATGGACATTCTCCCAATCGATCGCCGATGTCGCGCCTGAGGCATGGGGCGCCACGCCGGGCGGAGTCGAGTAGCCACAAAGGGAGCGCATAAAGTACGTTACAGAGAAAGAGGCATAGAGGCAGGGTATATCGTGGTACAGATATGCAAGGCACGACGAGATGACGCGCAGGGGATAGCGCAAGTGCATGTCGCAAGCTGGCGCTCGACCTACCACGGCATCATGCCAGCCGAATTCTTGGCAGGGCTCTCAGTCGAGCGGAGAGCGCAGTACTGGCTGGAGACGCTGGCGGCAGGGGTCGAGCTCATCTACGTCGCTGAGGATATTGCGCTCGGCGGACCGCGCATTTTGGGCTTCGCTTCGGGCGGAGCGCAGCGCGATACCGAAATTCCTAGCTATGATGGTGAGCTATACGCCGTCTACATGCTCCAGGAATATCAAGGGCAGGGCGTCGGCCAGCGTCTGGCGCGCACGGTGGCGGAGCGACTGGCGCAGATCGGCTTCAAGGCAATGCTCGTGTGGGTGCTAGCCGACAACCCCTCGCGCCGGTTCTACGAGCGGCTCGGCGGTCAATTCGTGCGCGAGAAGCAGATCGACATCGCTGGCATCTCATTGTCCGAAGTAGCATACGGCTGGCCAGACATACACACGCTATTGGAGATGCAATAAGCACTCAACAGTAGATAGCGAACAGGA